>DASUOD010000052.1:0-2313 GCA_036276795.1 Saccharimonadales bacterium (SeqCode) | reverse complement strand
GATCGACGAGACGTCCGCCCATCTGCGTATAGACAAGGGCAAGACCTCGCCCGAGGTGCGCGCCCTGCAGAAGGAGCTCAAGCTGGTCAATACGCAGATAGAAGAGGCCGTGGACGCCGAAGATTACGAGCGCGCCGCCCGTGCCAAGACCCGTGCGTCGCAGATCAATACCGAGCTCAAGAAGCTGCACGCCACCAATAAGAAGACCAAGAAGCTGATGGTCACCAGCGAGGATCTGGCGGAAGTCGTTTCCCGCATGACTGGCGTGCCCGTGAAGAAGGTCATACGTTCAGAAGCCAAGTACCTGCTGACGCTCGAGAAGAGCATCGGCAAGTATGTCATCGGCCAGAACGAAGCCGTAGAGGCCGTGGCCAAGGCCATCCGCCGCAACCGCAGCGGCGTATCCAGCGACAAACGCCCTATCGGTTCGTTCATCTTCCTGGGCCCGACCGGTGTCGGTAAGACCGAATTGGCCCGCGTACTGGCCCGCGAGTTCTTCGGGTCCGAGAACGCGCTGGTCAAGATAGACATGTCCGAGTTCGGCGAACATCACAACGTGTCGCGCCTGGTAGGGGCTCCCGCAGGTTACGTAGGATACGAGGAAGGCGGCCAGCTGACCGACAAGATCCGCCGTCAGCCCTACAGCCTGGTGCTGTTCGACGAGATAGAGAAGGCTCACCCGGATGTCTTCAACATGCTGCTGCAGATGCTGGAGGACGGCTACCTGACCGATGCCAAGGGTCGCCGCGTGGACTTCACCAATACGGTGGTCATCATGACCTCCAACATCGGCGCCGACAGACTCCAGAAAGAGGTCAGCCTGGGCTTCCATGCCACCAAGCCCGGAGAGCTCAAAGACCTGGACGCGCTCCACGAGACCAACAAAGCGCAGGTCCAGGACGAACTCAAGAAGATGCTCAGGCCCGAACTCCTTAACCGCATCGACAAGACCATCGTCTTCCGGGCCCTTACCAAGAAAGATGTCTTCAAGATAATCGACCTCCAGGTGGATGAACTAAAACAACGCTTGCGACGCAAAGGCGTCAGCCTGCAGCTT
Organism: Saccharimonadales bacterium (SeqCode); assembly: GCA_036276795.1. GTDB lineage: Bacteria > Patescibacteriota > Saccharimonadia > Saccharimonadales > UBA4665 > DASUOD01. The sequence continues at coordinate 1,256 of DASUOD010000052.1, read as the reverse complement.
AGCAACGGCGCCAAGCATTACCTGATGGAACACGGCTATGACGCCAAGAACGGCGTACGACCCTTAAGGCGCCTGGTGCAGGAGACCATAGAGGACCAGCTGGCGCATGACATCCTCGACGAGAAGTACGAAAAAGGTGATATCATTCAAGTAGCTGCCAAAAAGGGCGCGCTTGATTATGTCATCGCCAACGAATAAGAAAACGGACCTGAAATATAGCCGGGAACGCGGTGGCGGTCTGGCATGGCTGTCCGTATTGCTGGCCATGATCGCCGTGTTCGGCGTGGCTATGGCCAACCGTCAGGATATTTACGACTGGATCAGGTTACGCGGGTATGATCCGCCGCCCGCCGTAGTGAAACTTGCCGACCAAGACGGCATGAAGGACTATACCCGGCACCTGTTTTACCTGAACAGGCCGCAGATATTGTCTACGGTCACCGCGTTCAGACAGTCATGCACCCAGAGCGAGAATACGATCGTGCTGGGATGCTATCATCCCGGCGATGACGGCATCTATATCTATGACGTCCAGGACCCCGAACTGGCCGGCGTGGAGCAGGTAACGGCTGCGCACGAGGTCCTGCACGCCATCTACGAACGTCTGAGCGACTCCGAACGCAGCTCCCTGGACAAACAGCTGGAAGATTTTTATGAGCACGGCCTAAAGGATCAACGGGTCAGGGACGAGATCAAGCTCTACCAGAAGAACGAGCCGGGCGAAGTAGTGAACGAGATGAGCTGTATCTTCGGCACGGAAGTGGCCGAATTGCCGGACGGTCTCGAGGCCTACTATTCACGTTACTTCGAGGACCGGTCCGCCATAGTGGCCTACAGCCGGCAATACGAAAGCGAATTCACGCGGCGCGAGGCGGCGATCAAGCAGTACGACTCCCAATTGGATTCCCTTAAACAGCGGATCGATGCCGCCAAGGCCGATCTTCAGAACAGACAGGCCGGGTTGGAATCCAAACAGGCTCAGCTGAACGCCGCGAAGGCCAGCGGCGACACCGATGCTTATAATGCCGGCGTGCCCGAATACAACCGGTTGGTCGACGAGTATAACGCCGGGATAAGCAGTACCAAACTGCTCGTGGCCCGCTATAACCGTATCGTCGAAGCGCGTAACGATGTAGCGCGGGAACTGGCCAGTCTTGCCGAGGCGCTCGATACCCGGTTGCCGCACGAAACTACCCGCTGAACCGTCCCGGATGTTAGACTGTAGGAAAGAGTTTAGGAGGAAGATTGGCTAAGAA
>DASUOD010000051.1:0-6800 GCA_036276795.1 Saccharimonadales bacterium (SeqCode) | reverse complement strand
CCATCACCAAGAACGCCAAGGCTTACCGCGAACTCGGCATAGGCTACGCCAACCTGGGAGCCTTGCTGATGGCCAAGGGCCTGCCGTACGACTCCGACGAAGGCCGGGCCTGGGCCGCAGCCATCACCGCACTGCTTACCGGCCACAGCTACGCCGTCAGCGCCAAGGTAGCCAACCGCATCGGTCCTTTCGCCGGCTTCGCCAAAGATCGCGAAGGCATGCTGAACGTCCTGCGGATGCACCGCGCCGAAGTTTCCAAGATCGATGCTTCGTTGGTACCGGAGGACCTGCTCAGCGCGGCCGCCGGAGCCTGGGACGAGGCCGTCGAACTGGGCGAGCTTTACGGCGTACGTAACAGCCAGGCCAGCGTGTTGGCTCCCACCGGCACCATCGGTCTGATGATGGATTGCGATACCACCGGCATCGAGCCCGACCTGGGTCTGGTCAAGATGAAGAAGCTGGTAGGCGGCGGCACCATGACCATCGTCAACCAGACCGTGCCGCGTGCCCTGAAGAACCTGGGCTACACCAAACAGCAGGCCGACGACATCGTAAAATACATCGACGACGAAAAGACCATACTGGGCGCTCCGCACCTTAAGAAGGAGCACGAACCGGTCTTCGCCTGCTCGATGGGCGACAACGCCATCCACTATCTGGGCCACGTCAAGATGATGTCCGCCGTACAGCCTTTCCTGAGCGGCGCCATATCCAAGACGGTGAACATGCCCGAAGATGTGAGCGTCGAAGACGTAGAGCAGCTGCATATAGACGCCTGGCAGATGGGCCTTAAGGCCATCGCCATCTACCGCGACAACTGCAAGGTCGCCCAGCCGCTATCCATGGCCAAGAAGGGCGGGGATGCCCAGAAAGAAGCTATTCCGTATCCGGGCGTACACAAGGCTGTCCCCCCTACGGCACAGGCCGAACTGCCCGTGGTCGCCGCCGTGGCCGCTACCGGGCCCGTCGCTTCTCCTGCGCCTGCCGAAGCCGTTACTGCAGGGTTGCCCATCATCCCCAAGGGCGCCCAGCGCCGCGAGATGCCCAAGCACCGCAACGCCAAGACCTTCAGCTTCCGCGTGGCCGGTTCCAAGGGCTACGTGACCGTTGGTGAATTCGAAGACGGTACTCCCGGCGAAGTCTTCATGAAGATCGCCAAGCAGGGCTCCACCCTGGCCGGCGTCATGGACGCCCTAGCCGTATCGGTCAGCTACGGCTTGCAGTACGGAGTACCCCTTAAGAGCTACGTCCACGGTCTGACCAACATGTCGTTCGCGCCCGCCGGCATAACCGACGATCCGGATATCCGCACGGCCTCCAGCCTGGTGGACTACATCTTCCGCCGTCTGGCCATGAGCTACCTGAGCTTCGACGACCGCCTGGAGCTGGGGCTGGCCTCCATAGACGACATGCCCGATGAACAGACCAGCCTGCTGGACGAAGGACAGACCGTCGAGACTCCTGTAAGGGCTCCTGAAGTGCCCCTGAAGCAGGAAAGGCCGGAACCGGCTCCCATTCCCGAACCTGTGCCCAAGACCGCTCCTGTGGCCGCTATGGCCGGTACACTGGCCGCTTCTACCAAGGCCGAAGCCTCAGCTCCGGCGGCCGCCAAGAAGGACGACACCGCACCCATGTGCTACAACTGCGGCAACCAGACCCAGCGCTCAGGCAGCTGCTACGTCTGCACGGCCTGCGGCTCCACCACCGGCTGTAGCTAAGGCTTCCTCTCTGCGCCGGATCATGTTGCGGCCGATCATGTAAGCTTTGGCGCTGGCCTGAAGTACGCTGTTCTCTTCGACGTAAACGCGGACGGAATAGCCGTTCTGCCTGACCGTTACCACGATGCCGCCGACGGCGTCCTCTCCTGGCTCGCGCGAAGCGCCCTCCCAGTCTGCGACGCCGCCTTCGAAGTCGCTGGCTTCGTTCATGGCCGTGACCATGGCGTCTATGGCGCCTTCGCCCGGTAGACGCACGGATTTCCTAATGCTTTTACCATCACCATTCCTGATCCTGACCTTCGCCTGAGCCACGCCTTGCTTTTCGCCGGCGTCCACGGACTCAAGCTGGTAATGATCGATGATCGTTTCGCCGGTGATTTCGGCAGCCAACAGCTCTATATCGTTGTCTTCCAGGTCGCGGCCTTGTTCTCTGGCGACTTCCTTTACCCTGGCCGTGACGGCGTTCAACTCATCGCCCTCCATCCCGATGCCGATATTTTCCAAGCGTTTTTGGACACCTATACGGCCGCACAGGGGACCCAACACGATCCGACCAGCCTCCTGGTCGTAATCCGCTGCCTCCATCGCTTCGAAACTCCGGGGGTTCCCGGCTACGTCGTGCTGATGTATGCCCTCGGCGTGTGCAAAGGCCGTCGGGCTGGTGAAGGGAAGATTGGACGGAGCAGGTTTTCCAGACATGCCGGCCACCATCTGGCCGGTTTCCTTTAAGCGGCGCGGGTCAACATCGGTATATACTTCTGGCGGCAGGGGATCGCCGCCTTCGCGTATATTGCCGACGACACTTGCCAGGCCGGCATTGCCCAGGCGCGGTCCCAGCTCGTTCACGGCTACTTCAACCTGACGTGCGCCGGCACCGACGGCTTCGATGGCGGCGGCAGTGGCCAGACCGCGGTCGCCGTGAGTATGCGCTGAAAAGATTACGTAGGGATGATCGGGTTCGATGTCTTCCTTCACGGCCGCTATCATCCGTCCGTACTGCCTGTAGGTCATGAAACCGGTAGTATCCGGAACGTTGATCACGGTAGCGCCGTTCTCTACGGCTATCCGGCACACCTCCTTGACCAGTCCGAAATCGGACCTGCTGGCATCCATGGGCGAAAATTCCACGTCGTCAGTGAAAGATTTGGCGCGCGCCACCTCTGATGCGGTCAGCTCCTTGACCTTCTCCGGTGTCAGACCCTGTTCTTTCATCTGTATGTCCGAGGTGGAAACGAGGTATGTAATCTGGCCCCGCCGTTATCCTTAGCGGGCTCTACACCGGCCCAACCGTTCTCTATGTCGCCCGGCCGTAGGCGGCACAAGGCGGCTACTTTTGCGCTGTCCAGAGCCACCGCCACCGCTTGCACCACCTCAAGTTCGTGGTTGGTCGTAGCTTCCCCCGATGCCGGGAATCCGGCTTCTATTATGTCTACGCCTATGCCCTCTAACTGCAAGGACATCCTGACTCTCTCCTCAGGAGTCATGCTGACGCCTACGGTCTGGAGTCCGTCGCGGCCGGTGGTATCGTAAATGTCCACCTTGTTAGGGTCTCTTGCTTGCATTGTTTCTGACATTTGTTTCCTCTCAAACTCTCTCAAAATAAAAAATCAGGCTTCGGTTGAAGCCTGATTTAGGTTCGGGTCGTGCTGGAGCGCGCTCTTCTTAAGGAGCGGGCTAGGCTTCAACCATGCTGAAGCACAACCCCGTAAGGCCGAGGAGGAGAAGTCCTTGTATGCGCTTCATGGTTTTTGCCATGCGTAAGTTTATATCACATCGCTATTCGTCAGGCAAGTACATGTTCGGTAAAAGCCTGCAGACATAAGCTTTAATATCGCCTGTGATATATTTTGCTGTTTATGCTAAACTTAAGGCGTTATGAAGGTGCTTGTGCTTTATAGGCCCCACTCGGAACACGGTCGGATCGTGGAGGAGTTCATCCACGATTTTCAGGTCCGCCACAGGGACGAACGGCTGGAAGTGCTCGATATAGACAGTCGCGACGGCTCGGCCACGGCGAGCCTGTACGATGTCATGCAATACCCGGCCATACTTGTGCTACAGACCGACGGCTACCCTCACAAGGTCTGGGAAGGCGCCCAACTCCCCCTGATGGACGAGGTCGCGGCCTACGCCCACGCCTAGCGTCAATGTGATATAGTACGACAGATGAGTAACAGGGCTAAAAAACATTTCTTTGCTGAAATTGAAGAGGGGCTTCTTAAGGAATGGGATAAGGAAAAGACGTTCCAAAAGAGCCTTAGGAACCGGGAAGGCGGCAAAACCTTCAGTTTCTACGACGGCCCGCCGTTCGCCAACGGTACGCCGCATTACGGCCACCTTCTTCAGACCACCATCAAGGATACCGTAACCCGTTATAAGACCATGCGCGGCTATTACGTGCCCCGCCGTATCGGCTGGGATACCCATGGCCTGCCGGTAGAGTATGCCATCGAAAAGGAGCACGGCTTCCGCGGCAAGCAGGATATCGTGGAGTACGGCATAGACAGGTTCAACGCCGAATGCCGCGAATCGGTGTTCAAGTACAAGGATCTGTGGGAATCCATGTTCCGCCGGGTAGGCCGCTGGGCAGACTACGGCAAGACCTACGCTACCCTCGACGAGAGCTACATAGAGAGCGTCTGGTACGTCTTCAAGACCATCTACGACAAAGGGCTGGTGTACAAGGACTTCCGCAGCGCGCCATACTGCCCGCGCTGCGCCACCCCGCTCAGCAACTTCGAACTCAACCAAGGTTATCAGGACGGCGTGGAGGACCCCAGCCTGTTCGTCAAGTTCAAGCTCAAGGACGAGGACGCCTATCTGCTGGGTTGGACCACGACTCCCTGGAGCCTGCCGGGCAACGCCGCCATAGCCGTCAAGCCGGATGCCAGGTACGTATACGTGGAGCTGGAGGACGACGAAGGCAGGAAAGAGACCGTGGTCGTGGCCCGCGACAGGCTGGAGGCTTTGGCCGTCGAAACCTACAGCATCCTGAAAGAAGTCAACGGCAGCGACCTGGCCGGCCGCAGTTACGAACCTTTGTTCAAACTGAAAGGTCTTGATTCGTATGAAAACCGTAGCAATCTTTACAAAGTCTGGCCGGCTGAGTTCGTAAGCGTAGAGGACGGCAGCGGTATATTGCACGTGGCGCCGGCTTTCGGCGAAGACGATCTATCCCTGGGTAAAGCTCACAACATCCCCCTCGTGCTAAGTATTGACGACAACGGCAAGGTCTCTACGGAGATGGGTCTGCCGGAAGACATAGCCGGTGTGTTTTTTAAAACGGCAGATAAGCGGATAATCGCTCATCTGACCCAGGAAGGCAAGGTCTACTCCGCCGAGACCATCGAACACACCTATCCTTTCTGTTGGCGCTGCGACACGCCCTTGCTGTACTACGCCACAGACTCATGGCTGATCAAGGTCACGGAGGTCCGCGACCGATTGGTCAATAACAATCGCAAGATCAACTGGATACCTGAACACATAAGGGAAGGGCGCTTCGGCAACTGGTTGGGCGGCGCCCGCGACTGGGCCGTCAGCCGCAACCGTTTCTGGGGCGCGCCCCTGCCGGTCTGGGTCACCGACGATGGCGAAGTAACCGTCATCGGCAGCGTGGAGGAGCTTAAGAAGCGCGCCACCGACCCGGCCAAAGTAGGGGATCTGCACCGGCCGTTCATCGACGACGTGGAAATCAGGACCGACTCCGGCAAGATCGCCAGGCGCATACCCGAGGTATTCGATTGCTGGTTCGAAAGCGGCGCCATGCCTTACGCCCAGGACCACTACCCCTTCGAGAACAAACAGGAGTGGGAAAAGCATTTCCCGGCGGATTTCATCGCCGAGGCGGTGGACCAGACCCGCGGCTGGTTCTATACGCTCCATGTGTTGGCCACGGCGATGTTCGACAAGCCGGCTTTCCAGAATGTCATCTCTTCCGGGTGGATCGTGGCCGCCGACGGCGAGAAGCTTAGCAAGCGCAAGAAGAACTATGCGCCCATGGACGATATCTTCGATCAGTACGGAGTGGACAGCATGCGTTTCTTCATGGCCTCCAGCCCGCTGGTCAATGGCGAGGACACCCGTTTCAGCACCGACTTCCTGCGCGACGTCCAACGCAAGGTGTTCATGACGCTCCATAACATATTCAACTTCTACAAGCTCTATGCCGACGTGGACCATTACAAACCCTCTGAACCGCTCGTGGAACCGAAGAGCGACAATGTCCTGGACCGATGGATGCTTTCGCGCCTGAACGGGACCATAGGGGCCGTGACGGGCGCCATGGACTCCTACCGCCTTGATAAGGCTACCCGGCCCATCCAGGAGCTGTTGGATGACGCTTCCAACTGGTACGTGCGCCGCTCGCGCCGCCGTTTCTGGAAGAGCGAGGATGATGCCGACAAACAACAGGCCTACGCCACCTTGCACTATACTTTGCTGCGCCTGTGCCAGCTTCTGGCGCCGTTCTCGCCATTCCTGCCCGACCACCTCTGGCAGCAGCTGGCGGAAGGTACCGGTCTGCCTAAGTCCGTACACCTGAGCGACTGGCCCGAGGCAGGCAAGGCGGACAAGAAGCTGGTAGCCGAGATGGCCCGTGCCCGCGGCTACATAGTGGACGGCCTGGCCCGGCGCGCCGAGGCCAAGGTCAAGGTCCGTCAACCCCTGCAATCGGTCAGCGTGCCGGAACTGCCCGATCTGTACCGGAATATAATCGCCGACGAGCTCAACGTCAAAGAGGTCAGGTGGGGCAAGACGATCAAGCTGGACACCAGGATCACAACCGAGCTTAGGAACGAAGGCCTGATGCGCGAGGTGGTGCGCCATGTACAGAAGGCCCGCAAGGATGCCGGCCTGGACGTCGACAACCGCATCAATCTGCGGCTGGAGAGCACCTCTAAAGACCTTAAGGCCGTGCTGAAGGACGGCAAGCTGGCCGGAGTCATACAGCAGGAAACCCTGGCTACGACCCTTGGGGAGACGGTGGACGGCGGCTACAGCACTACCGTCCGGATCGGTGACGTCGAGCTGTCCATCCGCCTGTCCAAGGCCGCAAGCTAGCTCTTTACAGAGGCGGGCCTT
>DASUOD010000050.1:0-4097 GCA_036276795.1 Saccharimonadales bacterium (SeqCode) | reverse complement strand
ATCCTCATCTGCACGAGGCCGTGGGCATGGAAGAAGGCGATGGCAGACACCAGATCATAACCGAAGAAATGCAGGCCGGCTACAAGTTGGGCGACGAAGTCCTCCGTCATGCCATGGTAAAGGTCAAAGGCTAGGCCATGGGTACGACCGCGCCGGGCGCCTCACCTGATTTGAACGTCGGTCTGGCCGGCGCTTTGGAGCGTACCGGGGCGGCCGATCTGCTGGACATGCTCGGTGAAATCTCCCTTTCTGACCGGCGGCACTGTGAAAGAGTGGGGCAGATGACCATGTTCGTCGCGGCCCAGGCCGGTTGCCAGCCAGATACCGCCATACGGGCGGGCTTCGCGGGGTCGATGCACGATGTAGGCAAGGTAGATCCTAGCGTCCAGGAGCTAATAACCTCCGCCGCGCCATTGACCGCGGTAGAAAGAATCCAGGTCAACTACCGCCACACTTCTTACGGCGCCCTGCTTATCAGCGCCATAGGGTTCGAAGGGGAAGATGGCGAATCGGTCAGAGAGGCCGTCAAAGCCGCCCGTTATCACCACCACCCAGCCAGGGATTTGATCACCTTGCCCGAACCTACCCCGATAACCCGTATGGTCCAGGTCGCCGACCGCTTTGACGCTATGCAGGACGGCAGCAGGCCTTACCGCGATGAGCCCATGACCGCGTTAAGGGCCGCAGCCCTGATCGAAGAAGACCTCCGGGGGGCAGGAGCCTGGGACCGGGTCACCGGCACCACTCTAGAGCTACTGCACGTGAACAACGGCAATTGGCACTCTTGACATGAGAGTGCTAATTTATTAAACTGGCACCAGTAAATAAAGAGTGCTAACCAGTAATCACGAAAGGGGAATCTGAATATGGGCAAGATCATCGGAATAGACCTGGGTACTACCAACTCGGCCATGGCCGCCATGCAGAGCGGCAAGCCGGAGATTATAGCTAACAGCGAGGGTTCACGTACCACGCCTTCGGTGGTCGCCGTCAACAAGAACAAGGAACGCCTGGTAGGCCAGGTCGCCCGCCGCCAGCAGGTCACCAACTCCAGAAATACCGTTTACGAAGTGAAGCGCCTAATCGGTCGCAACTTCAACGACAAGGAAGTCCAGCGCGACATCAAGCTCATGGGCTACGAGATCGTGAAGAGCGGCAACGGCGTGAAGGTCAAGATGGCCGGCAAGGAATACAGCCCCGAAGAGATCAGCGCCATGGTGCTTGGCAAGCTGAAAACCGATGCCGAGAGCTTCCTGGGGGACAAGGTAGCGGAAGCCGTGATCACCGTGCCGGCGTACTTCGATGACTCTCAGCGCCAGGCTACCAAGGATGCCGGCAAGATCGCCGGACTCGAGGTAAAGCGCATAATCAACGAACCCACGGCCGCGGCCCTGGCCTATGGCCTAGACAAGAAGAAAGCCGACGAGAAGATAGCCGTCTACGACCTGGGCGGCGGAACGTTCGACATATCCATATTGGAGCTGGGCGACGGTGTGTTCGAGGTCAAGGCCACCAACGGCGACACCCACCTGGGCGGCGCAGACTTCGACCGCGTGCTGGTCAATCACTTCGCTGACGAATTCAAGAAGGAGCACGGCATCGACGTACGTGACGACAATGCCGCCATGCAAAGGCTCCGCGACGAGGCCGAGAAGGCCAAGATCGAACTATCCACGGCCCAGGAAGTCGACATCAACCTGCCGTTCCTGACGGCCGACGCCGAAGGACCCAAGCATTTCGAGCACAAGCTTACCCGCGCCAAGCTGGAGAGCCTGGTGTCCGATCTTGTAGACAAGACGGCCGATCCCTGCGAAAAAGCGCTCAAGGACGCCAAACTCAAGGCTTCCGATATCGATGCGGTCGTACTGGTGGGCGGCATGACCCGCATGCCCGCCGTGCAGGAGAAGGTCAAGAAGATCTTCGGCAAGGATCCGATGAAAGGCGTGAATCCCGATGAGGTCGTGGCCATCGGCGCGGCCATCCAGGCCGGGGTCCTGCAAGGCGACGTGAAAGACGTGCTTCTGCTGGACGTGACGCCGCTTTCCCTCGGCATCGAGACCATGGGCGGCGTGATGACCAAGCTCATCGAACGCAACACCACCATCCCGACTTCCAAGTCCGAGGTCTTCTCTACCGCGGCCGACAATCAGCCGCAGGTAGAGGTCCACGTGGCCCAAGGCGAGCGCGAGATGATAGCCGATAACAAATCGCTCGGCCGCTTCATCCTGGACGGAATCCCGCCCGCGCCCCGCGGCATCCCGCAGATCGAAGTGACATTTAACATAGACGCCAACGGCATCCTGAATGTCAGCGCCAAGGACAAAGGCAGCGGTAAGGAACAGAGCATAACCATCAGCGGCTCCGGCAACCTGGACAAGACCGAGGTCGAAAATATGGCCAAGGACGCCGAGGCCCATGCCGACGAGGACAAGGCCAAGAAAGAAGCGGTAGAGGCCCGCAACCTGCTTGACGGCGCGGTCTACCAGGCCGAGAAGCTGAAGAAAGACAGCGGCGACAAACTAAGCGACGAAGATAAGAAAACGCTTGACGAAGCCGTGGAGGCAGCGAAGAAAGTAGTAGCCGATGAAAAGGCCGACAAGGACAAGCTCGAAGCCGCCGCCAAGGAGCTTAACGATAAGCTCATGCCCATCGGCGCCAAGATGTACGAACAGGCCCAGCCCGGGCCGGAGTCCGACGATTCTGAAAAGTCCGGCGACAAGAAGGCCGACAAGAAGGCCGGCAAGAACGACGAAGCGGTCGAAGGCGAAGTCGTGGACGACAAGGACTGATAGAATAGACGTATGAGCGAAAGAGGACCCAGCCCATCAGAAGTCCAGGACGATCCGGTCACCGCGGTGCTGGCCAGCGATCCTTACGTCATGCACGTTGTCGACCGGGTCGACAGCGGGGTAGAACTCGAACACGAGGTTGAAGACTGGTCCGCAGAGATGGTGGCGCACCTGCAGGAAAAATATGACGTAGATCGTAACACCGCTCTTGACGCCATAATCGAGTGCCACGTGAATTTCTTGCGGAGTAACGGAACCGAAGCCCGTGCCGACTAAGCGTGACTATTACGAAATACTGGGAGTAAAGAAGGACGCTTCGCCGGACGAGATAAAGAAGGCGTTCCGGCGCGCCGCGATTGAACACCACCCAGACCGGGGCGGTGACGAGGCCAAGTTCAAGGAGCTGAACGAGGCCTACGAGGTCCTGAAAGACTCGGAGAAACGCAAGCGCTACGATCAATTTGGTCACGCAGGCGTAGGCGGCGCCGGCGGCTCCGGTCCGTTCGGCGGTGGATTCGAAGGTTTCGGCGGCCAGGGCCAGAACATCAACTTCGACTTCGGCGACCTGGGCCTGGGTGATATCTTCAGCTCTTTCTTCGGGGGCGGCACGTCCGGTGGCGGCAGGCGGCGGCAGGCGCGCGGACGCGACGTGGAAGCCGGGGTGGAGATAAGTTTCGAAGAAGCTGTCTTCGGTACCGAAGCCGACCTGCGGCTCCAGCTCGATGATACCTGCGAACACTGCAAAGGCACTACCGCTGAGCCGGGTTACGAACTGAAGACCTGTGACCAGTGCAAGGGCTCCGGACAGGTCATGAACGTCACGCGCACCGTATTCGGCAATATCCAACAGGCAGGCATCTGCCCCAAATGCAAGGGCTCCGGCAAAGTGCCGGAAAAGACGTGTACGGTATGCAAAGGCAAGGGTACGCGGCAGAAGAAGCAGGCCGTACAGCTGAAGATCCCGGCCGGCATAGATGACGGAGCCACTATCCGTCTGCGCGAACATGGCGAGGCCGTCGCCAACGGCCCCAAAGGGGACCTTTATGTTAACATCCGGGTCCGTCCGCACAAGAAATTTACCCGCGAAGGCGATCTTATACTAAGCGAAGAACACGTGGATATGGTCGGCGCGGCCCTGGGCACCGAGATCGACGTTGATACGGTGGACGGTCCGGTCCGCATGAAGGTGCCGGCCGGCGCGCAGTCCGGTTCTGACTTCAAACTGTCCGACCATGGCGTGCCGCATCTGAGGGGCGGTACCAGGGGCGCCCACATCGTGACCCTGATCGTCGATACGCCCACCCGGCT
>DASUOD010000049.1:0-2092 GCA_036276795.1 Saccharimonadales bacterium (SeqCode) | reverse complement strand
AAGCTGGTCCTGGCGCTGGCTCACAGCGAGAACACCTCGGCCGAAGAGGTACGTGAAGGCGCCATCGAGAAGATAATCAAGCCGGTGCTCGGAAAGTACAAGTTCGACCTGCCGGATGACGGCAACACGATCATCAACGGCACCGGCCTGTGGCACATTCCCGGCCCGGAGAGCGACGCCGGCCTGACCGGCCGCAAGATCGTGGTGGATACATACGGCGGTTACGCCCGCGTCGGCGGCGGCGCGTTCTCCGGCAAGGACCCGAGCAAGGTGGACCGTTCCGGAGCTTACGCCGCGCGCTACATCGCCAAGAACATCGTGGCCGCCGGCTTGGCTACCAAATGTGAAGTCGGTCTGGCATACGTGATCGGCCAGCCCAAGCCGCTGATGCAGACCATAGTCACCTTCGGCACCGAAAAGGTCAGCCAAAAGGAACTGCACGCCTTCAAGGATAAGCTCATAGACACGTCGGTGAAGGGCATAATCGACGCCCTGGATCTGCGCCGCCCCATATACGGCAATACCAGCGCCTACGGACACTTCGGCAAGCCCGACCTGCCGTGGGAACGGATAGTCAAACAGTAATAACTAACCCAGGTCGCGGCGGCGGAAGGCTACATACGAGAATACGCCGCAGACCGACAGTATAGCCACGAAGAACAGGGCGTTGGACCAATCGTAAGTCTGGCGCAGGATGGCTTCGGACTGGAAGTAATGGAAGGGAAAGGCTTTGCTGGGGCCGGCCAGCCAATGCACGGTCCCGGCCAGCGAGTCTATGACGTAACCGCCCAGGCCGATGAAGGCGCCGATGCCGATGGCGGCGGAACGGGCCCGGCCGGTCGCGGCCAGCACGAAGGCGATGGCGCCGGTGGCGTAGGCCAGCAGGAAGCTGTTGAAGCTGGCCAGGGCCACGGCCGATGACGGTACCGCCTCCAGATCGTAGATGCGGGCGCCGACGACCGTGGTCAGCAGCCCCACCAGCGATACTATGGCCAGCACGACGGTGCCGGCGATGATCTTGGCGGTCAGCAGGTTGTTGCGCGAGATGGGTCGGGCCAGCAAGGTTTCGAGCGTGGTGTCCTGTTCCTCGCGGGCGATGAGCGAAGCGCCCAGCGCCACGGCCAGCATGGTCAGTATCAACGGCAGGAGCAGGAAGAAGATCTGGCTGTTCAGGTAGCCCACTGGTGAGAAGAAGTCGGCGCTGCCGCCGAACAGGGCTAGGGCGGCGTCGGGCAGGTTCTGGAAACTCTTTTCCAAGGCGCTTCCGGCGTCCTTGAAGCTGGGGTAGACCGCCAGGGTCAGCCAGATGAAGCCGAATACGGCCAACGACCACCAGAACGTGCTCCAGCGCCTCTGCCAAACCGTCCAGCGGACTATCTGCCTCATCGCTTGTCCTCCGCTTCCTCTTCGGGGGTATCGTTATAGAACCGCATGAACATCTCTTCCAGGTCCAGCTGGCGGGCGTCCAATTTGACCACGTCGTAGCCGGACAGTTCCTTCAGCAGGGGCGCTACTTCGCCGTGCAGGTGGACGCGTACGGAGTTGCCGTCGCGGCTGGACACTTCCACGCCCTTCACAGTCTTGAGCTTGGCCAGCGGCGGTTTCTTGGCGAAGGTTATGTCGAAGGTATGGGCGGCTTCCTTGGCCATCTCGCGGATGTCGCGTTCGACTATGAGCTTGCCGTGGCGGATGATGCCGACCCGGTCGCAGATGCGCTGGACCTCGCTTAATATATGGCTGCTCATGAACACGGCCGCGCCGCGGCTGGCGGATTCCTGCAACAGGTCGTAAAAAGCCTCCTGCATGAGCGGATCCAGGCCGCTGGAAGGTTCGTCCATTATAAGCACGTCCGGCTGGTGCATGAAGGCCTGGACGATGCCGACCTTCTGCTTGTTGCCGCGGCTTAAGGAGCCCAGCTTCTTATCGAGTTCGGGCTGAAAGCGCCTGATGAGCTTGTCGCGGTAGTCCGTGCCGCCGACCTGGAGCCCGCCCATGTAGTCCAGGAACTGGTGGCCGGTCATCTTGCCGTACAGAGCCATGTCGCTGGACAGGTAGCCCACGGAACGTTTGATGGCCACGCTGTCTTCGACGA
>DASUOD010000048.1:0-6342 GCA_036276795.1 Saccharimonadales bacterium (SeqCode) | reverse complement strand
CGCTGTTCGTCACCTATTTGAAGATCGCCTACATTAAGCGTGGGCTGAACGCCCTCGACGTGATCCACGACCACTACGGCCGTGTCTGACTCCGAGCGCCCCATAGGACGTGCCTCCAGGACCCGGTAGATGTCTCCGGGTGCCTGATCAGGATCGCCTTCGGCCTGCAGATTCAAGTATGGGTTGCCGTCCACATTATCCGACTTATGCTCGCCGGCCTGGACCGCCGACTCCAACCTTGCCTTTATGGCATCCGACAAAGCCATGGCCGGTGACTCCTGACCGCCATCTTGTTCGCCGGGCGCGGGCTGTTGTGGTGCTAGTTCTGACATTTTACTCTTCCTTTTATTTTTTTGTTTTCTTAAAATGTGTATTTTTTATAATAACAAATTTATTACTAATTGTCAATGCGACCGATGCTTTACACTGTAAGGCATGGTGAGTGTAGGCAAACTGCTGGAAGAGGCCACTTCGGCGCTGGAACAGGCCGGCATAGGCACGGCGCGGCTGGACGCGCTGGTATTGCTGGAGGACGTCACGGGCCGGGACCGGGCGTGGCTGTTGGCGCATCCGGAACATAGGTTAGCCGCGCCGGAGCGCGCGAAACTCACAAAATTGCTCAAACTCCGGGCTGAACACATGCCCCTTGCATACATCCGCGGCAGGACGGAATTCTACGGTAGAAATTTTGTGATCAACCCTGCGGTTTTGGAGCCCCGGCCTGAATCCGAGACGATGATAGACATGCTGGGCAAGCTGCCGGCAAGCGGCAAATTTAAGCCTGGAGGCCCCTATAAGGCCCCGAAAACGCTGAAAATCGCGGATGTCGGCACCGGGAGCGGCGCTTTGGGAATCACGGCTGAACTTGAATTATCCAGGTCATCGAAGGTGGCTGTCGACCTGTTGGACATCGATCCCGGGGCTCTGGAAGTCGCCAAGATGAACGTAGAAAAATACACAACAAACATAAGCGTAATAAGGAGCGACCTGTTGGAAGACACCGCCAAGGACTACGATGTACTCCTCTGTAACCTGCCCTACGTGCCTGATGGCCATACGGTGAACCGGGCGGCTATGCAGGAGCCCAAGCTAGCGGTCTTCGGCGGACCGGATGGGCTTGATATATATAGGAGGCTGTTCGGTCAGGTCAACGAACTGCGAAAAAAGCCGTTGTATATTTTAACTGAGGCGTTGCCGCCCCAGCATGGCACCTTGGCAAGTATAGCCCGGGACGCAGGCTACGGCCTGGAGCGCGAAGACGATTTCATCCAGCTTTTTGCCCTATCGGCGACTGATCCGGTCCGAAGTGCGGAACTTCACGAAAAATCCGTCTAAAATCATATAAAAGGCATGTATTGGTAAATCCCACCAGATTAATGCCTAGGCTGAAGCCTGAATAAAAATCCTGGTTCAGCTGCTTGGAGCGGCACCAAGAGTGGCGGATATATGTATGGTGCGTGCGTCCCGCACCACGGTGAGCCGCACCCGTTCTCCTACCTTGCGCTTGCCTATGAGACTGGTCAGCGAATGGGTCCGATCGATCTTCGTACCGCCGACGGCGGTTATGACATCGCCGTCTTTCAGGCCGGCCTTGGCGGCCGGACTGCCGGGCAATACCGATGGGTCGGACGGGCCGCCGGGGACTACGAACGCGCCTTCGTCGACCTTCAGTCCGTACCTGGCGGCCACGTCGGCCGTCAGCGGCACGTAGCGTACGCCCAGGTACGGACGTTTGAACCTGCCGGATTCGACCACCTGCCCTATCAGGCCTTTGACATCGTTTATAGGTATGGCGAAGCCTATGTTCTGGGCGTTGCCGGCAACGGCCGTGTTCATACCGATGACCCGTCCGTTGAGATCCACGAGCGGACCGCCTGAGTTGCCCGAGTTGATCGCGGCGTCCGTCTGGAACAGGTCGACCAGGTTTTCCGTAGCTCCGGTGCCGGAGCTGTCGCCGGCCAGGACGTCGCGGCCGTGGCCGGAGATTATGCCGCTGGTGACGGTGTTCTGGAACTGTCCCAGGGCATTGCCTATGGCGACCACCCTGTCGCCCACCTGCACCTTGGATGAATCACCCAGCGATGCGGGCTTCAGGTCACGTCCCTGCGTATTGTTCACTTTCAGAAAGGCTACGTCCAGACTGTCGTTACTGCCGGTACGGCCTATGACCGATACGTCCTTGAGTTCGGTGCCGTCGCTAAGCGTCACGCTCACGTTGGCAGTACCGGACGGCACGAGGTGGCGGTTGGTCACGATGACATCCTTGCTGACTATGATCCCGGTGCCGGCGGCACTCTGCTGGGGACGGGTAAGCCCGAACAGGCCGAAATCATCCGCACCGGAAGAGCCGCCGATACTGACGTTGACGCTCACCACGCTGGAGCCGACGGTTTCGGCTATCCGGCTGATGACCTGGCTCTGACTGGATACTATCTTCTTCTGTCCGCTCAGGCTGTCGTCCGCGGTCCCGCGGTCATGGGATACCAGCCAGCCGCCACCGGCGCCGCTGACGAAGGCTATCCCGGCGAAGGCCGCCGCGGCCAACAGGTTGCGTATCTTGTATGGCTTCCCGCGCATATATACACCTTAATACGGATCACGGGCTGGGAGCAATCTGAAATCAGACGACTTTGTCGCCCCAGTCCGAGAAAGCCAGCACCAACAGGACGATGGCCAACATCACGAATATGAACTGGCGGCGCAGACTCTTGCTCAACTTGCCCGTGTGGTCAAGGTAGTACAGCACCGCTATGCCGTAGCCCAGGGTACTGAGCAGCAACGTAGTCAGGGCTACGCCCCGGTAGTACAGAAGCCAGTGGCTGAGCAACCAGGCCAGCGCGGCGCCGAAATATCCCCACACATAGGCCAGCATCCTGGCGTATGGTTCGTCGAAAGCATCCAGGAAGTGCCTGGCGGCCCAGAAACAGAGCATACCGGTCAACAGTGTCAACGCCCATACCGGTCCGTCAGCCCATGTCAGATACAGGGCGCTTAAGCTCGCCAGCTGGCCGATGAAAGCCTGGGCCGTCACTATGAGCATGCCGGAACCCGGCTTGATGACCGTGAGCCATATGCCGTAAGCCAGCACCAGCAATATCTGCATGAACAGTCCGTCATAGTGGGTCATGAACAGCACTATCGACAGGCCGACCATGAGATCCACGGCGTTGGCCCGTACGTTGACCGCCCAGAAACGCGGCCTGACGGCGAACATGCGCCACTTGCTAAGGACCACGATGACGGCCGCGACGATGTCCAGGTTGAGCCTTATGAGCACGAATACCGCGGCAGGCAGCACTAACAGCAACACCGTATGCAAGAAGGGGGAAACGCCGCTAGTAGGTTTGAGATTGCGTAGGAGTGGCCTCATCGTTACCTATTATGATAACAAAGTCGGCGCCATTAGTCTGGATGGTATCGTCGGACAGGCCGCTGGAGGCCGTCACGCCTACGCGCCGCTCCAAGGCGTTCCTGGTATGTTTCTTGTTCCCTCCGCTAAGATCTATGAGCACCGTCTTGTCCCAGCCGGCGCCCGGCGTATTCCCTATACCCGCTATGTTGAAGCCGTATTTCTTAAGTTCATCCGCTTTTTTCTTGGCGGCATCCGGCAGAAGGGTGCCGTTGAGCACCAGTACCCCGGCATTTTCCTGTATAAGGAACGGGTCCTTAAGCTGAAGCCGTATGAACCTATGGATAGCGTCATATTCGAACAGTCCTGCCTTAGGCAGCACTACCGACTGACCGTAGACGTTGCCGGTAGTCACCAGGGGCGATTCGCCCTTGTCGAAACCTACGGACTCGGTGTCCGCGGACCTTATGTCCTTGGTCAGTTGGTATAGCCGCTGGGCATTCTTGACGGACAGGTCCGAATCGACATTGTCGCCGAAACTGTCGATGAGCGAGGATAACTTCAGCGGGTTGCTTAGCGTGCCTGCGCTGACCACCTTGGATTTCAACGCTACCAGCACGGCCCGCTGGCGTTCGGTCCGGGAGAAGTCGTCGGTGGTGGCGCGGGAACGTACGTAGCGCAGGGCCTTCGCTCCGGTGAAATCATGCACACCTGACTTAGCTATCACCGGGCTGTCGCCGTTCTCCCAGGACATGGTCGGGTCGACCAGGTCCTCGGGCACGTTGACCCTCACGCCGCCGACCGCGTTGACGGCCTGTTCGAAGGCATGGAAGTTGACCAGGGCGTTGTAGTGGACATCTATGCCCAGCACGTCCTCCACCGCCTGGTCCACCAGGTCGTAGCCGGCCTGTATTGCCTTCGGATCCGTGGTTCCGGGCGCCTGTTGGCCCAGGTAGTTGAATTCGCCGGTCTCGAAGACGGCGTTGAGCTTCATGACGCCGGCGCCGGGTACGTTGACCCAGAGATCGCGCGGCAGGCTTATAAGCGTTGTCTTGTCGTTCACGACGTCTATGCTGGCCAGCATCATGGTGTCGGTCAGATCGGGCGCGTCGTGTCCGGCTCCGCCGCGGCCCAACAGCAATATGTTGACGCGGCCGGTACTCTCGCCTCTCAGCAGATCGGGGTCCTGGTTGTCGTCAAGGGCCGCGGCGGAGCCCCGGAACACCTTGTGCAGCTTGAAATAACCTTGGGTGAACAGCAGCCCGCCCAACGTGATGACCAGTACCGTCATCACCGCCGCGCCGCGGAACGCCCGGCGTCTGACCCTTTCCCATTTGGTCTCCGCGAACAACGCTTCCAGCCGCGAGGGACTTTCCTCCCCCGGCAGGCCCATATCTATAGGAGTATGCCGGGCCAGGTGTTCGACCGGCAGTTCCCGCGGGACCGGGACCATAGGTTCGACCACAGCCGCCACCGCCAGTGCCGGCAGGGTGCGCGCAGCCTCGGCCTTGGCGCGGCGGTGAGCATGCGGCCTGGGCGCGGATACCAGACCGGCTACGGGGCGCGTTGGCAGTACCTTCGGCACAGGTGCAGGATTTCCAAAGGTTTGTTTTGGTGTTTGGCGCGGTGTTTGTGTCCCGGGCCGTCTGTATCTTGACGGGTCCATCTCTTTAGACAATCCTAGTCTATACCTATTATGCTTTCCTGTAAAGACCCCCCTTCCGGCGCGCCGGTCGGGCCGGGCGCATGTGGTATAGTAAGGCGTTGTATGGCAAACAAAACCGAGCAGGAAATACATAGCCGCGCGCCGGACCGGACGCCGGTAGCCGGCACGCCCGGGTCCGAAACCGGGCGGCGCAATTCCGGCTGGAGAGAGTTTTTCTCGACCGCGGCCATATTGCTGGGCGCCCTTCTGGTCGCCCTGTTCATAATCACCTTCGTATTCCGTTCATACCAGGTAGACGGTCCGAGCATGGAAACCACCTTGCAGAACGACGATAAGCTCATAATCTGGAAGGTCCCGCGTTCCTGGGCCCGCGTGACCGGCCACGACTACATACCGGGCCGCGGGGATATCATAGTCTTCACCGAAAACAGCCTAGGCCAGTTCGGCCAGGACGATTCCAAACAGCTTATAAAACGTGTCATCGCCCTGCCGAAGGAACGCGTGATCGTCCGCGACGGCAAGATCACCGTGTACAACGAGGCGCATCCCGGAGGCTTCATACCCGATGATACCCTGCCCTACGGCAAGGGCCTCCCCCCCACGACCGGCAACGTGGACGTCACGCTGGGCAGCCATCAGCTGTTCGTAGCCGGCGATAACCGGCCGGATTCGCTGGATTCCCGCACTTTCGGCCCCATCAATGCCGACCAGATCATCGGCAAACTGGTACTCCGCGCCTTTCCCATCGGTAACACCAAGGTCTTTTAGCCCCGCGGCCCTTGAATCGTGGTATATTTAAGCCTATGAGCCAGACACCGAAGCGGGGGTTGGGCCGTGGATTCGAATCGCTTCTGCCGGCCGACTTCGACGACAGCATCCTACTGACGTCCGACGATCGCATAGAAAGGATCCCGGTGAACAAGCTGGGGCCGAACCCCTACCAGCCGCGCAAACACTTTGACGATACCGCGCTCCAGGAGCTGTCCGCCTCCATAAAGAGGCATGGCGTGCTCCAGCCGCTCGTCGTCACCCCGGCAAAACAGAAAGGTTCCTACACGCTCATAGCCGGCGAACGCCGCTGGCGCGCCTCCAAACTGGCCGGCCTTAAGGAAGTACCCGCCATCGTGCGCAGCCACAAGGAACTTGAACAGCTTGAGGTCGCACTTATAGAGAACGTCCAGCGCATAGACCTTAGCCCGTTGGAAGAGGCTGTCAGCATCGAACGCCTGCACGAGCAGTTCAATCTGGGCTATGACGAAATCGCCAAGCGCCTGGGCAAGGCCAGCTCCACCGTGCAGAACACCGTGAGGCTGCTACGCCTGCCCGA
>DASUOD010000047.1:0-4480 GCA_036276795.1 Saccharimonadales bacterium (SeqCode) | reverse complement strand
GGCCGGGGCCGCCACCCAAGCCGCGGACGTATTAAGCGTGCTCGGGCTACGGCAACATAATATCCGGTCCGATAAGATCAAGGGCGGTAACGCCAGCGAGCAGGCTGTGCTGGACCTTATGTTCAGGGGCATAAGCGAAGGTCATGAATTATTGGAAGCGAGCGGTCTGGATGTCAGTCTATTTAATCAAACCCTGACCATGCTTGAACTGGACGGACTGATCCGCCCCCTTGGCGCCAATAATTGGGCCATCGCCTAACGTTACCGCCATGCTCTACCGCCAGACGTATGCCATACGTCTTCCCGGCACACCTCTCTTCGAGGTGGCCGGGCACCATGACAATGTGTTGACATGGTCTGACCCCTGTAGGGGTAATGTCATATCCGCTACGCGTCGCAATTATGTGATTATTGCGATGTGTTGAGGATATGACATGGGGCTAACAGGGGTGGAAGTATAGCTATATGTTGTCATAGGGCCCGGGACCCTGGGAGAAAGTGTGCGATCACTCGTGCGCCCTGCGCCCCTGCCGCCGTGCGGCAAGGCAGAACCGGCCGGAATATATAAGTTGCACAAACAGGGGCATTGCGCTTAGTATAGGGGCTTATGCCGAAGAATTTAGTCATAGTAGAAAGTCCGGCCAAGGCCCGCACCATCGAGCGGTTCCTGGGCAAGGATTATGAAGTGAAGAGCAGCTTCGGCCATATACGCGACCTGCCCAAAAAGGGACTCAATATCGACATCGAACACGGTTTCACGCCCAAGTATGAGATTGCCGCCGACAAGAAGAAGGTGGTAGCCGAACTCAGGAAAGCCGCCAAAGACAGCGAGGTCTGGCTGGCCAGCGATGAAGACCGAGAAGGCGAGGCCATAGCCTGGCACCTTGCCCATGCCCTCAAGCTGGATCCGGAGAAGACCAAGCGCATCGTCTTCCATGAGATAACCAAGCCGGCCATAGAGGCCGCCATCAACAACCCGCGCACGGTCGATCATAAGCTGGTCCACGCCCAGCAGGCACGGCGCGTACTCGACAGGCTGGTAGGCTACGAATTGTCTCCGGTTCTCTGGAAGAAAGTCCGCACGGGACTGAGCGCCGGGCGCGTCCAGTCGGTGGCCGTGCGCCTCATAGTCGAACGCGAACGCGAGATAAAGGACTTCCAGGCCGAAAGCTCATTCAAGGTAACAGGGGTATTCCTGGCCGGCGGCAAGGAAATACCGGCCGAACTCAATGCCAAACTGGCTGATGAAAAGACGGCCGGCGCCTGGCTGGAGAAAGCCAAGGACGCGACCTTCAAGGTCACGGCGGTGGAGCAGAAACCTGGCACCCGCAGCCCGGGAGCGCCGTTCACCACCAGCACGCTGCAGCAGGAGGCCGCCCGGCGCTTAGGCTACGGCGTACGCCAGACCATGACCCTGGCCCAGCGCCTGTACGAGGCCGGTCACATCACCTATATGCGCACCGACAGCACAACGCTATCCGGCCAGGCCATCGCCGCCGCCGGCGATCATATAAGTAAGGAGTACGGTGCCGAATACCATCAGGTAAGACAATACAAGACGAAGAATCAGAGCGCCCAGGAAGCCCATGAGGCCATACGGCCTACCCACTTCGCCAAGACCGATGCCGGCGACGACAGCCAGCAGAAGAAGCTCTACCAGCTCATATGGCAGAGGGCGTTGGCATCCCAGATGAGTCCTGCGAAACTGGAGCGCACAGAGGTCGCCATCGAAGTTTCAGCCCATCCCGAAAAGTTCATCGCCAAGGGCGAGGTACTGACATTCGACGGCTTCATGAAAGTCTACGGGGGCACGAAGGACGACGTGATATTGCCGGACGTCAAGACCGGCCAGGAACTGGAGGCACAGGTCATAACCGCCGTGGAAACCTTCAGCCGGAGCCCTGCACGCTACACCGAAGCCACGCTGGTGAAGAAGCTGGAAGAACTGGGTATCGGCCGGCCCAGCACCTATGCTCCCACCATCCATACCATCCAGATCCGCGGCTACGTCGAAAAGAAGGACCTGGAAGGTGCCGGGCGCACGATCAGGGAGCTCAAGCTCGAAAAGGGCAGTATCAAGTCTGATAAGACAGAGGTGATAACGGGGGCCGACAGAGGCAAGCTGGTACCGACCTCAATCGCCGACGTGGTAACGGATTTCCTGGTCAAACACTTCCCATCCATAGTCGACTATGATTTCACGAAGAGGGTGGAGGACGATTTCGACGCCATCGCGGCGGGCAACCAGGCCTGGGACAAGATGATCGGGGCCTTTTATAAGGACTTCCGCCCATTGGTGGAAAAATCCGGTGAAATATCACGGCAGGAAGTAGCCCAGGCCAGGCAACTAGGGTCGGATCCGGCCAGCGGCGAGCCCATAGTAGCCCGCTACGGACGTTACGGTCCGATGTTGCAGAAGGGCGACACCGAAGACAAAGATAAGAAACCGGCCTTCGCCCCCATGCCCGAAGGCGCAACCATAGATACGGTCACCCTTGAGCAGGCGCTGGAGATGTTCAAACTCCCCAGGGTAGTAGGCAAGACCGACGACGGCAAGGAAATCAAGGCCAACGTAGGGCGGTTCGGCCCCTATGTACAGATAGACAGGACTTTCGTATCCATAAAGCCGTTCGATCCCCGTACGATCACCGAAAAAGAGGCTCTTCAGCTATACAGGGAGAAGCTGGCCAAGGATGCCGCCAAGAACATCAAGGAGTTCGACGGGGGAATAAAGGTGCTGAACGGGCCCTACGGGCCTTACGTGACCGACGGCAAAAAGAACGCCCGCATCGGCAAGGAGCAGGACCCGGCGGTACTGACTGAAGAAGAAGCCAAAGCCTTGCTGGAAGCCGCCCCCGGCAAGAAACGCGGTTTCCGGCGCCGAAAGGCCACCTCTAAAGCCAAGAAGTAGCAACTCCGTAAAGGTTGTGGATAAATAATATTTTTACAACATAGACTATGCATAAATGTCACCATTGTTGTGCTAGAATAAAAGATAGCCAGATAGGTGTTGACTTTTAAAATTATTAGTTTTATAATACTAGTAAATATTAAATGACTGACTGAGGAAAACATGCCCCAGACCACAGCCGTACAGACTGAACAGCTCGTAAGTGACATACTTGCCACCATAGACCGCGAAAGGGAGCGTGAAATCGTTGCCCGCCGGTTCGGC
The DNA here is from genome assembly GCA_036276795.1 of Saccharimonadales bacterium (SeqCode). Lineage (GTDB taxonomy): Bacteria > Patescibacteriota > Saccharimonadia > Saccharimonadales > UBA4665 > DASUOD01. The sequence goes on along the minus strand of DASUOD010000047.1, from coordinate 1,305 downwards.
CTGTTCGACCGTAAAGAAACTTTGGAACAGATCGGCGAGATGCTCGGTATTACCCGCGAACGCGTCCGCCAGCTCGAGAAATCCGTCGTCACCAAGCTCCGCTCCACGGCAGAGCAGGGCGGTCTGCCGCATGTGGCCGATTTCGAGGCCAAGTTGCTGGAGTTCCTGGGTTCAGCCGGTTCAGCCGCCCGCGTCAGCGCCGTCACAAGCAAGCTGGCCGGCAGCAAGGACCGCGAGGAGCAGGCCAGGGTAGCTTTCCTGAGCCAACTCTGCCCCAAGGTAGCCGTAGTACCCGAAGACGACCACTTCTATTACAGCGTGGGCGTGAAGGACGTCCGCGACGAAAAGGCTCTCAAATCCGATGTCAACGGACTTATAGACGCCATCAAGAAGCTGGGCGAGCCTAAGTCCATCGGCGACATCGCCAAGGCCGCCGGGATGGACGACCCTAAGCAGACGGAAGCCCTGGCCAGCATTTCCAAACAACTGGCTACCCTGAACGACCGCTGGGGCCTCGTCAAATGGCCCATGGTCAACCCCAAGAACATCCGCGACAAGATCTATGTCATCCTCAAGGAAAACGGCAAGCACATGCACTTCAACGAGATCGCCAAGGCCATCAAGGACAGCGAGTTCAAGCGCAAGGACGTCACCACCCAGGCCATCCACAACGAACTTATAAAAGACAAGCGCTTCGTGCTGGTGGGGCGGGGCATCTACGCTCTTAAGGAATGGGGCTATCAGAAGGGTACCGTCGCCGACATCATAACCCAGGTACTCCAGGAGGCCAACGAACCTCTGCACCGCGACGAGATCGTCAAGCGCGTGCTCAAGAGCCGATTCGTCAAAGAAACCACCATACTGCTGAACCTGCAGGGCAAGCCGCAGTTCAAACGCGTCGCCAAGGCCACCTACAGCCTAGCTGAATAAATCATCTTAATTCTCACTGATACCAAAGAGAAACCGGGATGAATTTTACTCAGACCTTACGCATAAACCAGGAACTAAGAAGCCAGTCGCCCGATGAGGTTTTAGAGAATTATTCGGGACTGGCGCAAAGCGCGTTCCAAGCCGATCCAGGCGAGGCTACGCCAACCGTCATATGCGCCCTGAATGAAGCCCGCGACATAGGCTCGACCCTGGCAAGCCTGGCTTTATCGGACAGAAACGTTCTTCCGGTGGTAGTTGATAACGGCAGTACCGACGGCACTCCTGAGATAGCCGAAACCATGGGAGCGGTGGTTCTGTCGGAACCAAGACCCAGCAAAATGAGAGCATATCAGTGCGCCCTCAGGTTTCTTGAAC
>DASUOD010000046.1:0-4568 GCA_036276795.1 Saccharimonadales bacterium (SeqCode) | reverse complement strand
GATACGCTCGCGGGTGACGGAAAATTCCTGGCCCACCTCTTCCAACGTATGCGACTTGCCGTCTTCCAGACCGAAGCGTAATTTTAAAATCTTCTGTTCGCGTTCGGTCAGGGCGCTCAACATGTCCTTGACCTGCTCCTTGAGCAGTTGGCCGGTAGCTGATTCCTCGGGGCTGACGGTATCTTCGTCTTCTATGAAATCGGCCAGCACCGAATCCTCTTCGTCATCGCGGATGGAAGCGTCGAGCGAGGAGATGTCCTGCTTGATCTTCATTATGTGTTCGACCTTGTCGACGTCGATCTCCATCTCGTTGGCGATTTCTTCGTTGGTGGGCTCCCTGTTCAACTCCTGCGTGAGCCTGCGCTGGGTCCTGAGCAACTTATTGATGGTCTCCACCATGTGCACGGGTATGCGGATGGTACGGGCTTGATCGGCGATGGCGCGGGTGATGGCCTGGCGTATCCACCAGGTGGCGTAGGTAGAGAATTTGAATCCTTTGTCGGGGTCGAACTTTTCTACCGCGCGCAGAAGGCCGGTGTTGCCTTCCTGAATAAGGTCGAGCAGATCCAGTCCCCGGCCTACGTAGCGCTTGGCTATGGATACGACCAGACGCATGTTGGCTTCGGCCATCTGGTCCTTGGCCTTCTTGTCGCCGGCGACCACGCGTTGGGCCAACGCCAGCTCCTCTTCAGCGGTCAGTAGGGGTATCTTGCCGATTTCCCGCAGATACAGGCGAACGGAGTCATCGGCCACGTCGTCGTCCAGGTAGACGGCCGCTTTGGTGTCCTCTTCCTCTTCCTCTTCTTCCGTATCCCACTCGGCCGTCAGTTTCGAACCGTCGGGGTCAGACGCGGTTATCTCGACGTTCAGGTCGGCCAGCTCGGTGTAGAGCGCGTCCAGGATCTCGGCGTTCGCCGGGGTTTCCGGTATGGCGGCCAGTATATCGCGCTGTTCTATGCGTTTGTCGCGTTTGGCCCGTTCGATGAAATCCTGCTTGATCTGCTCGAGCGACTGGTCCTCCGGGGGTTTTTGGTCCTTCTTGTTGTTCTTGCGCTTCGGCTTCGCCATCAAGCGCCTCCTTTCGTCTGCTTCAATAGTTCGTCGTATCTTTTGGATTCGGCCAACAGCTTGCGAGTGGCCGCCTCGTCGGCGACTTCCATCTGTTCGGCCAGTTTCCGTTTTTGGCTTCTTACGTAGTTTTCGATCAATCTCGTCCGTAACCGGGCGGCTTCTTCATGAAGCTCGTTCAGATCAACTCCCTGGTACAGCTCCTCATAGAGTAATGATTGTATTTTAACATAATCGGCAATGTTTTTCACCGCCGCGGCGGCCTTTTTGCCGTCGAAATCAGGATTTTTCTTCAAAAATTGCAATAATTCCCGGGCTGGGTCGTCATAAAGCATTTCCGGCGTCATGGCGTCCATGAATTCACGCAGGGTCGGACGCATCAACAGAAGGCTCAGGAACTTGTCCTGCGTCTTCTTGTTCTCTACCGCCACCTTGTCCAGGTCTTCGCCGCTGGTCCGTACCCGGCGGCGCCTGGGCGGCTCCGAGTCGCTGACGCTGCTCAGCTTCTGCTCCAGGACATCGCGGCTGGTACCTATAGCCTTGGCGATGGCGCCCAGGTAATGGTCGCGCTCCACCGGATCGGACAGCCCGCGCACCACCGGCAGCAGGACGTCGCTGAACTCGCGTTTGCCTACGGCCGAAGCCAGATCCAGCTCCTTGCCATAACGGTCCATCAGCCAATCCAAGGCGTATTGATGTTGGCCGATCGCTTTCTCCCACAGCTGCGGGTCCTTCCTGATCAGGTCGTCGGGATCCTTGCCGCTGGATATGCCTATCATGCTTAAGCTGACCTTGACCTTCGAAGCTATGGGTATGGCGCGTTCGGTGGCGGCCGCGCCGGCCTTGTCGGCATCGAAGGCCAGGCGGATGTCGCCGGTGAATCGGCCGAGGGCCTTCAGATGAGCCTCCGTCAGCGCCGTGCCGGCCGTGGCTACCACTTGGCGCACGCCGGCCTGATGGCTGGCGATGACATCCATGTTGCCCTCTACCAACACCGCGAACTTGCTCTTGCGGATGGCTTCCTTGGCCAGATGCAGGCCGTATATATGACGGCTCTTGTCGTACAGGGCCGTCTGCGGGGTATTGATGTATTTGGGCGCATTGGGCTCGTCGTCCAGCAGCCGGGCCGTGAAACCTATCATGCGGCCTTGCGGGTCCTGCAGGGGTATCATCAGCCGCCCGCGGAACATATCCTGCGTACCGCCGCGGTAGTTCCTAGCCGTGAGCCCGGCCTGTTGGAGCTCCTTGTCGGTGAACCCCTTCTTCTTGGCGTAATCAAGGAGCGCCGCGCCGTTATTTGGCGAATATCCGATTTTCCATTCTAGCGCTGTTTCCTTGGTAAACTTACGCTGCTTGAAGACATATTCAAGCGCTTTTTTGTGCTTGGAGAACTGGACTTGATAAAATTTGGCGCTCAGATCCAATAGCTCGTGCAGCCGTTCCTTGTCGGGACCGCCGCGCCTGGGGCCGGCGCTCCTGTACTGCTCCAGGTCTATGCCGGCCTTGCGGGCCAGGATCTCCAGCGCGCCCTTGAAGTCGACGCCCTCCACCTCCATGACGAAGCTGAACATGTTGCCGCCCTTGCTCGACGAGAAGTCGTGCCATATCTGTTTCTCCGGACTGACCATGAAGCTGGGCGTCTTCTCGTTGGTCCAGGGACTAAGGCCACGCCAGTTGCGCCCCGCGCGTTTGAGCGGCACGTATTCGCTGACCACATCCTCTATGCTCAAGCGCTGTTTAACCTCGTCGACCGCGTCCATACCCTTTAAGTATCCCGTAACGGATAACCGGTGGCAAGGTTAAGCAGTCTTGGGTTCTTTATGCGGGTTGCGGATACCGATGAGCGAGACCACGCCGCCGGCAGCCATCAGGCCTACGACGGCGTATATGCCGGCATGGAAGGCGGAAACCGAAGCGTCTTCCAGGGCACGATGGAAAGCGGCGTCGTCCTTGTACGGTCTGGGCGGCGTGGTTTCCAGCGATACGCGCTTGGCTTTGGCGATAGCGTCCGGTGATACGCCCGGCAGGCTCCGGCTGTCCAGCACGCTGTGGAACTGGGTGGCTACGACCGCGCCCACGGCAGCCACGGCTATCAGTCCGGCTACCCTGGCGACCGCATTGTTCACGCCCGAAGCGATACCGGCCTGCTCGGGGTCCACGTCGCCCAGTATGGCCGCCGTCAGGGGAGCCACGGTCACGGCCAGGCCTATACCGAAGACCACGATGGCCGGGAATACTTCCGACCAGTAATCCACGGAGGACCCGAGCCCGGCCATCATCAGCCAGCCGCCGGCGCTTATTATGGGGCCTACCCCCATGAACAACCTGGGACCGTACTTGCCCGCCAAAGCGCCCATCTTGGGTGACAATGCGAACAGGATCAGGGTGACCGGCACGCCGGCCAGCCCGGCGGCCAATGCCGAGTACCCTGCCACCTGCTGCAGGAAGACTACCAGCAGGAACATCGACGCCGTCAGCCCGGCATACACCGCGAACGTGGACACGTTGCCTACGCTGAAATTATGGTTCTTGAACAGGCTGAGCGGCAGCATGGGCTTCCTGCTTCGCCGTTCATACAACAGGAAGATAGAGAACAAGGATACGCCCAGTACCAGCGGCACGAAGATGAGCGGATCGGACCAGCCGAAACGCGGCTGTTCTATGAGCGCGTAGACCGCGGCGCCCAGGCCCGTTGCGCACAGCAGGGACCCGACCCAGTCCGCGGCCTTGACGCTGCGTTCCGGCCTGGGCGCTTCGACCCGCCTAAGAAGATACAGGGTAACAGCTATGGGCAGGACGTTTATGGCGAATATCCAGCGCCAGGACCCCTGGTCCACCAATATCCCGCCTACCAGAGGACCCAGGATGAAGGATATCCCCGTCCAGGCCGTCCAGGTGCCTATGGCTTTGCCCTGCGCCGAACCGGAAAAGGTGGATATTATGAGCGCTAGCGAGCTTGGCACCAACAAGGCACCGGCCATCCCCTGCAGGGCCCGGAATATTATCAACAGCGTGGCGGTCGGCGCCAAGGCACAAAGCACGGAGGCCGCGGCGAAACCCCACAGCCCTATCGACAGCACCCGCTTGCGGCCCATCAGATCGGATAGCGAACCGGCTATCAATATCAGCGACCCGAGCGTCAGCAGATAAGCGTCGACCACCCATTGCTGGGCGACCAGCCCGCCGCCGAGTTCAAGCTGGATAGCGGGCAATGCTACGTTCACTATAGCCCCGTCCAGGAACGCCACGAACGAGGCCAGTATGCTCACCGCCAGCACCAGGCGTTGCTGTCTCGTCATACCATTAAGCATATCAGTAATCGACCGTTTCGGTATGCTATGGGCTTATGCTTTAATTAACTCATGCCAGACTTTAACGACCAGCCGGTTTCCGGGCAGCCTCAGGCTCCGGCACCGCCGCCGGCACCGCCGCCAGCCCCCCTCACCGGACCGCCCCCCTATCAGCAGGGTCAGTCTTATAATTTCAAAACCGATTCCCCC
>DASUOD010000045.1:0-3059 GCA_036276795.1 Saccharimonadales bacterium (SeqCode) | reverse complement strand
GGTGATTATCCCGTAGCAGGGTTATTTTTTCTTATAGTGCTTGAGCGCGGCCTCTGCGGCCTTCTGTTGTGCCATCTGCTTGCTCGGACCCTCTCCCTGCCCCCGCAGTTTATCGCCAACGTAAACGCCCACCTTGAATGTCTTGTCGTGGTCGGGCCCTTCTTCGCTTAAGACCCTGTAGACCGGCGTGATTATATCCTGGCCCTGTGCCAGTTCCTGCAGGTGGGACTTCGGATCCATCCAGGAACCGCTGGACAATATCTCTTCGAACGTGCTGAGTAGGCTTTTGGTTATGAAGGCCGTGGCTGCCGCGTAGCCCTGATCCAGGTACAACGCCCCTATGACCGCTTCGTAGCTGTTCGCCAGTATCTGGGCCCGGGCCCGTTCCGAACCGCGTTTTTCGCCGCGGCTCAGACGGAGCAAGGGTCCGAACCCGTGCTTGGCGGCGGCGGCGCTGATGCTTTCGGTGCGCACCAGGCTGCTCCGCCAGTTCGTTAGTATGCCTTCAGGCTCCTGGTAGTTGGCATAGAGATGTTCCGTGACGACCAGCTCCAGCACGGCGTCGCCCAGGAATTCCAAGCGTTCGTTATGTTCCTTGACCGTCTTGCGGTGCTCGTTCAGATAGGAACGGTGCGTGAAGGCCGTGACTAGAAGGTCGACGTCGTCGAAAGCTGCGCCCAGAGTATCCTTGGCGAAAGCCTGGTATGCGGACGCATCCATGGCCTAGAGCTTGCCTTCCCTGACCCGTTTCATGCCGAGCAGGATCAGCTTGCCTATGTCATCGTAAGCGATCTTATCCACGGCGTCAGTAGCGACCAGCCACTTTATGTCGTTCAGCCAGTCTTCCGGATAGAGCTTATCCGTATCGCCCATGGCCTCCACCAGATATATGTGCATGGTCATGAGCACCAACGTGCGGTTGCGGCGGTAGCGGAAGTTGACCTTGCCCAGCCAGCTGTGAACCTTCATCTTCTGCAGCCCGGTCTCTTCGCGTATCTCGCGCTCGGCGGTCTGCTTGGGCTCCTCGCCCTGCTCCACATGACCCTTGGGTATGGTCCAACGGTTCTTTGCGTCCTGCATCAGCAGGATCTGCAGGCCTTTCTTGCCGTGACGGCGGAAGACCACGCCACCCGAGGTGGTTTCGCGGACCACCTCGTCGATCATCGGGCGTCTTTTCAGGCTGAGTTTCTTGAAACCTTTCATGGGATTAGGCTTTTTCATGTCTTCTCCTCCCGCTGGCGCAGGATCGTTCCCAGGACACCGTTCACGAATTTGGAAGAATTGTCGCCGCCGAACGCCTTGGCCAGCTCCACGGCTTCATTGATGACTACCTTAGGCGGAACGTCGTCCTCATTCTGCAACTCATACAGACCTATGCGTAGGATCAGACGGTCCATGCGTGCGATCTGGTCTATGGGCCATTCGGGAGCAACCGGCTGGAGCGTGGCATCCAATTTCGCGGCTTGCTTGCTTACGCCTACGACCAGCTGCTCGATGAACTTGACGTCGTCGAGCATGTCCTTGTAGCGCTCTATGTTGCGTTGCAGGACCTTGTTCAGCTCGAAGGTCTTATCATCCGCGTCCTGCCTAAGCTCTTCTTCGTAGAGCGTCTGGAGAGCGATGATGCGGCCAAGGTGCCTGTTCGATGCCATATTGTTAAGTTCCTTTGCCGTTAACGGGCGGTTTTTGCGGATTCGCGCTTGGTAGTGCGCACCTTAACCGGCGAAGTCGCATTGACCTTGCGCGCCAGTTTGAGCGCGAGATGGCTCCGGCGGGCGCCGGTCCTGCGCGGGCTGGTTCGTTTTTTGGGTGGTTGGCCACCTGCCATAGGAAATATCCTTTACGTTACTTTCAAATCTTACCTATACAGTAGCAAATACCGCTTTTTTCCTCAAGGAGTACTGCAGCCCGGCACATTATCCCTTGGGGTGCATATACAATGAATATTCAATGTGTATGCACCCCGGACCCCAGGAGCCCCATGCGCACGCACCGGACTAGACTACGAAGTTAACCAGCTTGCCCGGTACGTAGATGGTCTTAAGGACGGACTTGCCCTTAAGATGCGCGGCGACTTTGGCTTCAGCTTTGGCGGCGGACACCACGGCATCTTCATCGGCGCCGGCCGGAACACGGACCTCGCCGCGCAGTTTCCCGTTGACCTGGATCGCTATCGTAACCTCGTCCTGGGCAAGGTACTTCTCTTGGTGACGCGGCCATTCGCTAGCGTGGATGGAATCCTCGTGCCCCAGCTGCTGCCAAAGTTCCTCGGCGATATGCGGCGCGAACGGCGCCAGTAGCTGAAGCAAGGTTTCCAAAGCCCAAGGCCAATCCTTAGAAGAATAATCATCGGCGGCCTTATGCCGGTACAATTCATTGACCAGCTCCATCTGCGCGGCTATGGCGGTGTTGAAGCTCAGGTCATGCAGATCCTCGCTGACTTTTTTGATCGTCTTGTGAACGGTGCGCCTGATCGCTTCGGATTCTTCGCCGTTGCCGCCAGCCCTGGCTTCCATGAACTCCTGCGCCAGCACCCATACCCGCTGCAGGAAGCGGTTGGTCCCGGCCACGCCGGTCACGCTCCAGTTGGCAGCCTGGTTCCAGGGGCCGATGAACAGCTCCATGAGCCGTATGGAATCCGCGCCGTAACCTTCCTTTATGATCACGTCCGGCTCGATGGTATTGCCCTTGCTCTTGCTCATCTTCTGGCCGTCCGGCGCCAGGATCATGCCATGGTTCCGCAAGGTGCTGAACGGCTCGCTAAAATCAATCAGGCCTTCATCGTGCATGACCTTCGTCCAGAACCGGGCATAAAGCAGATGCATCACGGCGTGCTCGGCGCCGCCTATGTAATCATCCACCGGCAACCAGAACTTGGCCTTGTCATCGGCAAATGCCTCTTTGTCGTTGTGCGGATCGGCAAAACGCAGGAAGTACCAGCTGGAACAGGCGAAGCCGTCCATGGTGTCGGTCTCGCGCTCGGCCTTGCCCCCGCACTTAGGGCAGGTCGTGTTAACGAACTCCGGAACCTTGGCCAGCGGGCTGCGCCCGTCACCGCT
>DASUOD010000044.1:0-4423 GCA_036276795.1 Saccharimonadales bacterium (SeqCode) | reverse complement strand
CCAGCTTCTTAGCCAGTTTGCGGACCTCGGACTTTTCCAGCCCGCCGACCGGCATCAGGCTTTTTTGCAGGGCATTCTCTGTCACACGGTACAAGAAATATGATTGATCCTTGTTGCTGTCGCGTCCGGCGTAGAGACGGCCATCCTTGATGCGCGCATAGTGGCCCGTGGCTACCAGGTCGGCGCCGTCTTCCAGCGCGGTTTCCAGGAAAAGTTTGAACTTGACCTCCTGGTTGCACATGATGTCCGGATTCGGCGTGCGGCCGGCCTTGTATTCGCGGACCATGTAGTCAACCACCTTGTGACGGTACTGCTTCTCGAAGTCATACGTTCTGAACGGTATACCCAACTGCACGGCCACCCGTTTGGCGTCCTGATAATCTTCTTTCCACGGGCAGGCGAAGCCTGGTAGATCCCGGGTCCAGTTCTTCATGTATATGCCCGTGACGTCATAGCCATGCTCTTTCAGCAAGGCCGCAGTCACGGACGAGTCGACCCCGCCGGACATCCCGACATACACTTTCTTTGCCATATCTGTACTATTTTACCCTTGCACGGCGCGATATGTAATATTTGGCATGGCGCGGGTCAGACATCCAGGAATACGACCACCTGGTTGGCCTTGACGTGGATTATGCCGCCCGATATGCGGATACGGCGTTCGCCTTGGTCCACGGTACGTATGACTATTTCGCAGGCCGGCAGAAGCGAGATGAAGTTGTGGTGATGCGGCAGGATGTCGAACGGCCCGGTGGCGCTTTCGGCGCTAAGACTGAAGGCTATGCCATCGTAGTAATTTTGGTACGGGGAGTGTATGTGCACGCGCATGCCGGATTTCGCGCTGGTGCGGTTGAAGTCTTCCAGGGCCTTGCGCTGCTCGGACTCGCTCCTGGTGACCACAGCGACCGGTTCGTCGCGGCCTATGACTTTCTGATCGTCCACGCCTCCTGGTTGTACAGGTCCGTCACTCATACCAGGATCTCCTCTATGCTCTTCAGTGTGTCTTCGCGGGTGAAGAAATCGCCGGGCACGCCGGTGTACTTGGTCATGACGTTCATATTCTGTGTGAAGTTGGCTATGAGCTTCTTGGCCTTGGCATAGTCGGCACGGTCAGACGGGCTGAGCTCGGTTTCGCCGATGATGGAAATTATGCCTTTGAGTGATTCATATTTCTGTAGCAGGGCCTGTACGCGCACGCTCAGCAAATAATGACGTTCGCCGACGATTTCCGGTGTGAGCAGAGACGATGTGGTCAGGTTAAGGTCGACGGCCGGGCGTATGCCCTGTTCGGCCACGCTGCGGCTTAGGACTATGGTCGAGTCCATCTCGTGCTGGATGAACTGTACGGCCGGGTCGGATACGTCGTCAGCTGGCACATATATGGTCTGGACCGACGTTATTGAGCCGTTCTCGTTTGAGCTCAGCCGGTCCTGCAGGATCTTAACGTCAGAGAAGATGGTCGGTTCGTATCCGCCTTCGCTGGGCACTTGGTCCAGTATGGTCGACAATTCGTTGCGCGCCTGGACGTAGCGGTACATGTTGTCCGCGAAGAACAGGATGTCCTTGTTCTGCTCGTCGCGGAAATGTTCGGCGGCGGCGGCGGCCGACACGCCGACCATGGCGCGCTGGACCGGGTTCTCGTTCATCTGCGCGAAGAACATACAGGTATTACCCAGCAGGTCGTTCTCCTTGAAGGTCTGGTAGAGCTCGTGCCCTTCGCGGATGCGTTCGCCGATGCCGGAAAAGAATGACAAGCCGGCGCCGGACCTTGCCACGTTGTGGATCATCTCCATGGTCAGGACGGTCTTACCGACTCCGGCGCCGCCGATTATGCCCGTCTTGCGGCCTTTGGCGAACGGCGTGAAGAAGTCGACCACCTTTATGCCAGTCTCCAGTATCTCAGGTTTGATGACCGAGAAGTCGGTGGTCCTGGGCGGCAGCTTCATGATATCTTTGTGGCGTATGCCCTCGCCGGATATAGGCTCCAGGCCGTCCATGGGATCGCCCAAGGCGTTCAGGATCCGGCCTACGATCTTGTCACCGATAGGTATCTCTATGCCCTTGTGGGCCCGCTCCACGTTCATTCCCTTGGTGACCCGCAGATCGCCGCGGACGTTCAGGCAATATGCCACGCCATCGGTTTCCAGATGATCCACCAACAGCTCGGTGTCATGACCGTTCTGAACGACTACCAGCTCGTTGACCTCGGGCGCATCCTCGTCGAATTGTGCCCGGACCACGAAATCCTTGATGCTCAATACGGTGCCGGCCATGGTCAGGTCCTCGCCTTTTTCATGCCGTTGATGATTTCCTTGAGACGCTCATCCTTCACGCCGCGCCGGGCGCGGTTATACTGCAGGTGCAGTTCGCCCTTGCTCTGGTCGGCCCTCTGACGCGAAGCGCTCATAGCACGGAAACGCGATGCGTACTGGGCCAGTTTTGATTCCAGTATCACCTGGCTGATCGCTATCTGCATCATCGACCGCTCCAGGTGCGCGGCCACCGAATAGACGCTGGGTTCGAATATGTAGGTGTCCTCGTTGATCGCCTCTTTGGAGGTCTGGCTGGTACCGCCACCTTTCTCCTGCACGGCCGTGGACAGCTCTATATACTTGACCTCCTGGACCATAAGCGAGACGTACTCCTGATAGAAGACCTTGGTGGATTTGTATCTCTGCACCTCCCGGATTATCGGCATGACATTGATGTTCCGGTCCTTGACGGGCATCTTGAAATACTTCGTGCTGGTTACGTTGTTCTGGGCCAGCTGCGCGGCGCCGTGATGCCCTATGACCAGCACGTCGTTCTTGGCCGCATCGTAATTATCCAGGACCAACCGCACCAGTTTCTGGTCGATGTCACCGCTGAAGCCGCCCTCCGCGGTGATCACTATGTAGAGTTCCTTGTCTATGGGCGGTACCTTGCGGTCACGGCCAAAGCGGAAATCGCCTTTGACATGGATCTGTGAGTATATGCCCCACAGCTCATTGAAGAACCTGGTCGACTGCAGCACCTGGTCCTTGATCTGTGAGATGCGCATGCTGGCTATGCCTTCGAAAGCGCTGGTCAGTTCTGTCAGCGTAGCCATGGATTTTTCCTCGCGGGCTATTTCCTGCGGGCGTTTCATTTCTTGGCTCCTGCAGATTGCTTATCAGGCTTCTTCGCAGCCTTGTCGTCCTTGGCCGGCGGAGCGGCCTGCGGCTTGGGTTTGGGCGGGGCTGCCGCCTGCATATTGATGAGACATTGGGATTTGAGCTGGGCCTTGATCTGTTCGTAGACGTCGTCGCCGGTAACCTTGGCGGCGGATTCGTTGGCATGGAGTTTGAGCGCCTGAAGATCAAGTTCCTCGCCTTCGGCAAGGTTCAGGATGAGGTCGAGCATAAGCTGCTGGGCCATAAGCGAGAAGGTGTCGCCGGGGCGTTGCGTCAGAGCTTGGAATATGCGCTTGCCCGTAGCCAGTGCCCGCCTGGATTCGGCGACCAGTTCAGCGCCGAAATGCGCATATTCCTCGGCCTGGCGATAGTCGGCCAGCGTCTTCAGCGTCTGGGCGGCCAGGGCTTTCTGGCGCTTGTTATGGCCCACCCCGCCGGCGCGCGTCACACTCAGGCTCATGCTTAGCGCCGGTCTTACGCCGGAACGGAATATTTCCATATCCAGTATCCACTGCCCGTCCGTTATCGACATGATGTTGGTGGGCAGGTACGCGGTTATGTCGCCGCTGGCGACGTGTACTACCGGTATGGCGGTCAGGCTTTTGCCGGTGGTGTCTAGGCGGCCAGCCCTCTCCAACAGCGACGAATGCGCGTAGAACATATCGCCCGGGTAGGAGTCGCGGCCGGGGCTGACGCCTGACAACAGCGCGACTTCGCGGTAGGCGTGGGCATGACTGGTAAGGTCGTCGTAAATGATTATGGTGTCCTGGTCACACTTCTGCCACAGGTATTCGGCCATGGCACAGGCCACGTATGGCGCGATGTAGCTCATGATCAATGATTCGAACATGGTCGAAACGACAACTATGGCCCTTTCCAGGCCGCCGTTCTCGCGCAGGCGCGTCAACAATGTGTCGACATCGCTGCGCCGTTTGGCGATCAGACAATAGACCACTATCTGGTCGGTGTTCTTCTGATTGGTGGTCAGCTGTGTCAGCAGGGTACTCTTACCTGATTTGCTGTCGCCGAGCAAAGCCATGCGCTGGCCCCGGACTATCGGGAACAGGGAGTCGATGGCGGTGACGCCGCTCTCCAGCTGGTCATTCAGCAATTGCCGCTTATGAAGAGGAGGCGCGATATTGAAGACCGGCCATACCGCATCGGCCGGTATGGGGCCTTTGCCGTCCAGCGGCTCGCCCGTCACCGAGACCACACGCCCTACGAAATCCTTGCCTACTTTGCTAACCAGTTCATCGTGCTGGAGCACGACG
>DASUOD010000043.1:0-5393 GCA_036276795.1 Saccharimonadales bacterium (SeqCode) | reverse complement strand
GATGCGGGTCGGTGACGTGGGTATAGATCTGGGTGGTGGCTATGTTGCTGTGCCCCAGCAGCGCCTGCACGGAACGCAGATCGGCGCCGTTCATCAGCAGGTCGGTGGCGAACGAATGCCTCAAGGTGTGCGGACTCACATGTTTGGTGATGCCGGCCAGCAACGCGTAGCGCGCCACCAGACGTTGGACGCTCCTGGCCGTCAGCCGGTGGAAATTACCGGATAGGTCGACCTTCTTGGCGCCGCTGTAGCGTACGAACAGGGGCTTTGACGTATCCTGGCGCTTTTCCAGGTACCGGCTGACCCATTCGGCGGCATCGGGGCTTATGAATATGGGCCGGTCCTTCTGGCCCTTGCCCCTCACCATAAACTCGCGTCGTTTCAGGTTTATATGGTCGCGGTCCAGCCCTACCAGCTCGCTCACGCGCAGGCCGGAACTGAAGAGCAGTTCCAGGATCGCGCGGTCCCGCAGACCGCCCATGGTCGCGATATCCGGTTCTTCGAATACCCGTCTTAGCTCGTCCTCGTCCAGGAAAGTGACCTGTTTGCGTACGGTGCGGGCCAGCTCCACCTTGTCGGCCGTCAGGGCGGGGATGCCGCGTTTGGCGCAGTACTTAAGGAAGCTGCGCAAGGCTATAAGGTGATAGTTCTGCGTTATCTTGCTCATCTCGTCGGCGGTATTGGTTCCCAAACGGTTCAGCCACAACCGCCATTTGCGCACCAGCTCCTGGTCTATATCGACTACCTTTATATCGCCTGCGAAATCAATCAGGCGGGTCAGGTAATGGTCGTAATTCTCTATGGTCTTCTGCGAGCGGTTCTGCTCGATCTCCATATGTTCCAGAAAGTCGGTCTTCGCTTTTGAAAAGAGCATAAGCTTATTCTACCACCATAGGCCCTAATATTGTGCGACGCCAGCAGGTATTATCAAGTGAGCGGCAATTTTGCAGGCAACTTTTGCGATATGTAATATATTGCATGCACAACGAGTTAAGCCATGTAAAATATTGCATATCGTGCAAGGAAGCACACCAATAAGTACCTTAATATTTAATGATTTAACAGGCGGTCCAGGTAATCAGCATGATAGACTGCCCCGATGAGCGGGTCAGAAGACGACTACCTAAGCTATGTCAAACAGCTTCAGGCCCAGGCTATGGAAGAGCTGCAAAGCGACATGGAGAGGTTCGACCGCCTGCGCGATCCCGTGCGGCGCGAAAGGGAGCTGTTCCGGATGCAATTAAGTCGCGCCCGATACCGGAAGGGTCTTTCGCAATCAGAGTTGGCAGCCAGAACCGGCATACGGCAGTCCGATATCTCGCGGATCGAGAATGGCAAAGCCAACCCCGGCCTTACCGTTTTGCTAAGGATAGCCAAGGCTCTGGACGCTAACCTTGTGGTAGAATAGAGCGAATGGAACAGACACTAATAGTATTCAAGCCGGACGCGGTGATGCGTGGCATAATCGGCGAGATCGTAACCCGTTTCGAGCGGGCCGGACTGAAGATAGTGGGCGTTAAGATGATAGATCCGGACGACGAACATTACATCCACCACTACGAGGGCATAGGCACGCTTAAGACCCGCAAAGGCCAGGAAATCTTCAACAGCCAGATAGCCACCATGAAAGAAGGGCCGGTCATCGCCCTGGTGCTAGAGGGCGTGGAAGCGGTGGAGGCGGTGCGCAAGATGGTCGGCGACACCCAGCCTAAGAGCGCTTTGCCCGGCACCATAAGGGGTGATTACGCGCACGTGAGCTATGGCCAGGCTTCCAGCGTGGGCCGCGGCGTGGCCAACGTAGTGCACGCCTCGGCCGACTCCAAAGAGGCCGAGCAGGAGATCGCCCACTGGTTCTCCAAGAGCGAGATACACGAGTACGATACCGTACACGAGCGTTTCACCCAGCCCAGGCCCAAGAAGTAACGGCCCGTTTGATAAACTGGGAGCGTGTCCCCGTAGTTCAATGGATAGAATAACTCCGTCCTAAGGAGCAGATAGCGGTTCGAATCCGTTCGGGGATACCATCAGGACTGGTACAATACCCTTATGGCCAAGAAAACTGAAACCGAAGGAAAAACCGAAAAATACTTCGCGGACCAGTTCGACGACGAGGAGGTACTCTTCGTCTTCCGTAAACACCCCATCATCATGCGCAAAGGCCTGATCCTGGGCCTGCTCGGGCCTCTGGTCGGGATACTACCGGCGGCCTTCAAGCCTGATCTAGGATTCGGCTTTTTCTTCGGGGGCCTGGCGTTCGGATGCATATTGGGACTTATCCTGTTCTTCCCAAGCTGGGTGGGCTGGCACTTCAGCGTCTTCATACTCACCGATCAAAGGTTCATCCAGATAACGCAGAAAGGTTTCTTCCATAGGGCGGTGGCCGATCTGGGCCTTAAACAGATCCAGTCGGTCAATTACGAGGTTTCCGGACTGGAGGAAACTCTGCTCGGATTTGGTACAATAAGGATGCAAACATACGTGGGGGACCTGACGATACACAAGGTGCATCGTCCGGCGAAGATTCAGAAGAAGCTCCTGAGTATTTTGCGCCAAGAGGGTATCGACGCCAATTCTTATCCGGTCGTCAGCTCGCCTAACGTTACGCATGAAACGGATGAAGAAGCCGAAGAAACTGCTCAAGAAACCTAAGCTGCCCGAAGCTTCCCGCAAGGTCGCGGGCAAGCTTTCTTTCAAGCGGCCCGGCAAGACCACGGAAGAGAAGTTTTCCAAGGCTTTGAGCGACGTGCCGCGCATAACCAACGAGACGGTCACCGAGCATCGCGAGGAGATGCTTTCCAGCGCCCGTAAATATATCTATCCGCTGCAGCATTCCAAGCATCACATCGTCCGCAACTCCATAATCATATTCATAGGCGTGCTGATAACTTTCTTCGGCCTTTGCGCGCTCAGCCTTTATAAGTTCCAGAATACCGGAGGCTTCATCTACGACGTGACGCGGATAGTGCCGTTCCCGGTGGCCAAGGAAGGCAACACCTGGATAAGCTATGAATCCTATCTGTTCGAACTGCGCCGCAACATGCACTACTACCATACCCAACAGAGGACCGATTTTTCCACCGAGGACGGACAGGCCCAGCTGGAGCGTCTTAAGCGGCAGGCCATGGATAAGGCGGCCCAGGATGCCTACGTGAAGAATCTTGCCAAGAAGAACCACGTTTCAGTCAGCGGGCGGGACGTTTCCACGCAGATCGGCCTTTTGCGCAGCCAGAACCGGCTGGGTGACAGCGACCGGGTGTTCCGCGATGTGCTGAGCGAATTCTTCGGGTGGAGTGAATCCGATTTCCGCCGCCATCTTAAGCAGGAGCTGCTCCAGCAAGCGGTGGCCACCAAGCTTGACACCAGGGCCAACGCCCGGGCACTGTCGGCAATGAACCAGCTGGCCGACGGGGCCAAGTTCAGCTCGGTGGCCAAGAAGATGTCGGACGACGCGGCCACCAGGGGCGACGGTGGCCGTTACCCCGGTGCCATCACCAGGAACGACCCCGACCTGTCGCCGGTCATCACCGCTGAGCTGTTCAAGCTCAAGCCTAACCAGGTATCGGCCATAATCAATACCGGTTACACTTTGGAAATCGTAAAGGTACTGGACCGTAAGGGCGACGAGCTGCACGCCGCGCATATCCAGTTCAACCTGAAGACCATCAACGGCTACATAGAGCCCCTCAAGGATAAGCACCCGCTCCGCGAATACATCGACATCGCCGATACCCGCTGACACCGACGAAACGTTTGCTTTTTATGGGGCGAATTGCTATGATTACCCCTGTTGCAAAACCTGCAAGATAGGCATGGGCTCGTAGTGAAGAGGCCTATCACGCCTCCCTGTCACGGAGGAGATCGCCGGTTCGAATCCGGTCGGGCCCGCCAATAGTTTTATAAGCCCGCTGCTTCGCGGACGCTGGAACGGCGGTTGATGCCGGTAATCGTCTGCACGTCGCCGTCCGCTACGGTCAGATCGTAATAGCCCACCCACCACTTTTCGGCAAGGTACGATGAATAATCGGATGAACCCCCCGAGCTAGGGAACATCTTCACGCGGGCCGAACCACCGGTTTCGGGTATGGTGATGATCTCGTTACGTATACTCGTGTTATCAACTTCGCCGGCTTCGACCCGGATGCCGCCCTTGAAGGCCGAGCTATAGGCATAGTACGTATCTGATCTTGTGCCAGCGACATCGAATATGCTGACCCGCGGGCCGCCGCCTTTCCGGGGGCCGGTAATTATATCCTCCCCGAGATTAGTGGTAATGTCGCCCGATGCGACACTTATGCCCCTGTCGAAGTGCGCCCCATACGGAGCGAACCGGCCGATGCGGGTTCCGTCGGCTTCGAATATTTTTACGTAGCTGCCGCCTCGGCCGGCGCCGGTGATGATCTCGTCCACGCCGTCACCATCCACATCGCCGACCGCGACATCGGTACCACCCTTAAAGCTTGTGCCATTGGGGGCGAAGCGACTTATAAACCCGCCTGCTTTGGTGAATATCTTTACGTAGCTGCCCCCGGGCCCGGCGCCGGTGATGATCTCATCCTGGCCGTCGTTGTTGACGTCGCCGACCGCCACGTCTATCCCGCCCTTGAAGCCCGTGCCATTAGGCGCGAAACGGGTTATGTACTGTCCGCCCGGTTTGTACAGCTTCACGTAAACGCCGCCCTTACCGGAGCCGATCGCCAGCTCGTCGCCTACCTGGGCATCAAGCTGGCCGGCGGCTAATCTGCCGCTGCCGCGGAAGTTATAGCCGTGGGGCAGAAACTCGTCGTTAGCTATCGGGTAATCGTACCGGGGCGACGATAGATGGATGGAGTTATTGCGGAGTCCGTCGTACGGATTGATCGCTTTGCCGTCGTTATCAGCTACTTCAAAGTGCAGGTGCGGTACGGAAAATTCCGAATTACCCGAATCGCCCACATAACCGATCTGCTGGCCGGCCTTCACCCGTTTACCCACTACGACATCCGGGGCATAAGCGTAGTAGCCGCCGCCATTTCCGTCGTCTGTGCCCGGATTGTCGTTGTTCATGTGCAAGTAGCCGTACGAATGGCCGTTATCCGCGCGTATGTACACGGCATAGCCCCAGCTTGGCTGGGGATACCCCACGAACGTGATCGTTCCGTTGGTCCGCGATATGATCTTCTGGTGCCTGTCGGCGATGATATCGATGGCGTGGTGAGGACCGCTGGAGCGTGGCGCGTTAAAGTCGTCTGAGTACGACGAAGGGCCGATTATGGGGAATACATAAGCTCCCGCAGCCATGGCGCCGCCCCACTGCACTATGCCGGTGGCCATAAATGAAGTTGCTAGCATCCGGGCTATAAATACGGTTGAAAACCGCCTGCGAGTAATTTTCATATACATAACCACTATATCAA
>DASUOD010000042.1:0-15616 GCA_036276795.1 Saccharimonadales bacterium (SeqCode) | reverse complement strand
GTCATCTTGTTGCAAATTCCACAAGCAGCAGACTACATCTTGATTTCGACGTCGCAACCCGCCGGCAGGGACAGGTTCATCAGCGAGTCGATGGTCTTGGGGGTAGGTTCGAACACGTCGATCAGACGTTTATGCACGCGCATCTCGAACTGCTCGCGGCCCTTCTTGTACACATGCGGGCTTTTTACCACCGTGAAAGTGCTCTTCCTTGTAGGCAAAGGTATCGGACCTGCCAGTGAAGCACCGGTCCGTAGCGCCGTATCAATTATCTGCTTTGCGGCCTGGTCGATCACCTTGTGATCATAGGCTTTCAGGCGTATGCGTATACGCTGCTTGCCGTCGGCGGCCTCGGGTTTAGTGTTGCTGGTGGATTTGGCGTCTGCCATAGGTGGTATTCCTTCCTAACTTTCGTTAGCCCGCTGTAACATCGCTTTATCTTTCAAAAGTGACTTTTAGTCAGCAGTACGATCTTAATTACCAATAAATACTACAATAATAGGTCTATATATACAACCGGGGCATCAGGCTTTGGCGCGTTCGAATATGCTTTGGACCGGGAAGGCATGCCGACCCTCGGCACGAAACGCGGACTGGTGCGAAGATACCGCTTCCAGCACGGAACTGTCGGCGCCCACGGGCCTGGCCACCAATCCCGATCTGGTGATCACGCCTATACCGGCGGTATTTTCCGCGGCGGCGGCCTGTCTTTGCCGTCTCATCTCCAAGTGATCGACATCTTCCGGCACGGGCAGTTCGCCCAGCGCCGCCATGACCTGGTCGTGACGGCTAACCCCGTCATCCAAAAATCCTTTGACGACAAAGGTGGCAACGGTTTCCATGCCCGGTTCATCTTCCAGCTTGCGACCGAAATCAACCTCATAGACCGGAGGAGTTGGAATTTTCTTCATGTATCAATTGCTCTGAATAAGCAAGGAGCCTCGTGAGAGGCTCCTTGATCAAGTCAAATGCAGTTACTTGACGATCTTGGTTACTACACCGGCGCCGACGGTACGGCCGCCTTCGCGGATGGCGAAGCGCAGACCCTGTTCCATGGCGATGGGAGCCAGCAGCTTGACCTTGAAGGTCACGGTGTCGCCGGGCATGACCATTTCCTTGTCCTTAGGCAGTTCGACCTCGCCGGTCACGTCCGTGGTGCGGAAGTAGAACTGGGGCTTGTAGCCTTTGAAGAACGGGGTATGGCGGCCACCCTCTTCTTTGGTAAGGATATAGACTTCGCTGTCGAATTCGGTGTGGGGCGTTATGGTGCCGGGCTTGGCAAGCACCTGTCCGCGCTCTATGTCATCGCGCTCGATACCGCGCAGGAGCACACCGACGTTGTCGCCGGCCTGGCCCTGGTCCAGGTTCTTCTTGAACATCTCTACGCCGGTGACGACGGTCTTCTTGGTGTCGCGGATGCCGACGATCTCGACTTCTTCGTTGACCTTGACTACGCCGGTTTCGACGCGGCCGGTAGCCACGGTACCGCGGCCTTTGATGGAGAATACGTCCTCGATAGGCATCAGGAACGGCTTGTCGAGTTCGCGCTTAGGCTCGGGGACGAAGTCGTCCATGGCTTTGACCAGCTCCATGATCTTATCTTCGTTCTCGCCGTCGCCTTCAAGCGCCTTGGTAGCCGAGCCTCGGATGATGGGAGCGTCCTTGTCGAAACCGTTCTTGTCGAGCAGTTCGCGGATCTCTTCTTCCACCAGGTCGACCAGTTCGGGATCGGCCAGGTCCATCTTGTTAAGGAAGACGAGGATGGAGGGTACGCCGACCTGGCGGGCCAGCAGGACGTGTTCGCGGGTCTGCGGCAGAGGGCCGTCGTTAGCACCGACAACCAGTATGGCGCCATCGATCTGGGCGGCACCGGTGATCATGTTCTTGACGTAATCGGCGTGGCCGGGCATGTCGACGTGCGCGTAGTGGCGCTTTTCGCTCTCGTACTCCTGGTGCGAGGTAGCGATGGTGATGCCGCGCGACTTTTCTTCCGGCGCGTTATCGATCTGGTCGTATTTGACGGGCTTGTTGACGTTGCTGGGCAGTTTCTTGGCCAGGACGGCGGTTATGGCTGCGGTCAGCGTGGTCTTACCATGGTCGACGTGACCCATGGTGCCTACGTTGATGTGCGGTTTGCTGCGATCGAATTGTTCTGCCATTTAATGGTATCTCCTTAAGTTACTTACGATTTTTGCGTAGGCAATAGCTAAACCCACGCAGCTTACCGAATAATGTTAACTGAAACCAAGATGTTTGTAAAGGGTAAATGCCTCTTTCCCGATTACGCCGTTCCTAAGCCGGCCGCGCTCCTGACAAGACGGCCCTCCTCATTGACATGAAGGCCGCATTCACCGTTGTGAAGCCCGCGCCCTTGCCGGCCTTCGCCCCGCTTCGTGGTCGTCCAATCACCGACGGATCCATAACCCTGGTAGTACTGCGGGTGCCGCAGCAAGCCGTGGCGGTCGAAATAAAGCTCAGCCTGCTCTTCCGGCCAATGCAGCAGCGGATGGATGCGCGTCTCGCCCGCGACGCCGGGCCCTATGACATCCATGGTCGCCCGGTGCGCGGTCTGGCCGTAACGGACGCCCGATAGCAGCCCGGTAATTCCTCTTTCGCCGATCGCCCTTCTCAATGGTTCGTATCTGGTGATCTCATGATACCTATCCAGATCGGTTTCCCAGAGTTCGACGGCCTTTATGGTCCTGACATCTTCTTCGGCCGGACCGTAAATATGAGGCTCGAAACCATCCATATTGCTGAGACGTGTTTGAAAGCTATCCGTTCCAGGCATGCGGAAGCCGCTGTCAATCGTCACGTACTCCACAGGCACGCCGGCCAGCTTGATGATGCGGGATAGCAATGCCGACTCGTTACCAAAGCTGATCAGAGCATGCAGCCCTTCTCCATGATCTTCGGCGGCTTGCTCTATGATGTCTATCGATTGTTCTTCGTATATCGTTCTCATCTGTCTACTCCATATTTCTCGTAAATTAAAAAACTCCCGGCTGTTGCGGGAGTTTGGTTTATCGGGGGTTTCTTAGGTTAACGCGAGCAACAGCCGGAACATGATTGCCGGCCGCACATATCTAACTGGTCGTATGCTCGTTTCATCTAGCTTAAGTATAGCCTCCACACGGCGGCTTGTCTAACTGGCCGGTGGTAACGCTACTTGGCGTTCTTGGCTATGATTGCCTCGGCGACGTGGGACGGTACGTCGGCATAGTGGTCCAGCTCCATGGATGAGCTGGCACGTCCCTGGGTGGTGGAACGCAGGTTGGTGGTATAGCCGAACATTTCGCCCAGGGGTACGAAGGCAGTTATTTCCTTGATGCCGGGCGTTAGGTCCTCCATGGATTCGATGCGGCCGCGCTTGGAGTTCAGGTCGCCGATCACGTCGCCCATGAACTCTTCAGGCGTTACGACCACGACCTTCATGATGGGCTCCAGCAGCACCGGGCTGGCTTTCTTGACGCCTTCCTGCAGAGCCATGGAGCCGGCGATCTTGAAGGCCATCTCGCTGGAGTCGACATCATGGTAGGAGCCGTCGTAAAGTTCGGCCTTAAGGTCTACGACCGGATAGCCGGCGATGACGCCGTTGGCCATGGCCTCCTCTATGCCCTGCTGTACGGGCTTGATGTACTCGGCCGGGACCACGCCGCCTTTGATGGAGTTTATGAACTCAAAACCCTTGCCCGATTCATTCTGGCTCAGGCGGAGCCAGACGTCGCCGTACTGGCCGCGGCCGCCGGTCTGGCGGACGAACTTGCCTTCTACTTCCACGCCGTCCTTGCGGATGGACTCACGGTAGGCGACTTGCGGTTCGCCGATGTTGGCCTCGACCTTGAACTCGCGCTTCATGCGGTCGACCAGGATCTCCAGGTGGAGCTCGCCCATGCCGCTGATGATGGTCTGGGCGGTCTCGTCATCCACGCGTATCCGGAAAGTCGGGTCTTCCTCGGCCAGGCGCTGCAGGGCCAGGCTCATCTTCTCCTGGTCGGCTTTGGTCTTCGGCTCTATGGCAATGGATACGGGCGGCTCCGGGAAGGTGATGCTTTCCAGGATGATGGGGTTGTTCTGGTCGCAAAGCGTGTTCCCGGTGGTGGTGCCTTTCAGCCCCACGATGGCGGCGATGTCGCCGGCCTCGACTTCGTCGACATCCTCGCGCTTGTCGGCCTGCATACGGACTATACGGCCCACACGTTCTTTCTCGCCGGTGGAGCTATTCAATACGTAAGAGCCGGCTTTGATCTTGCCGGAATAAACACGGAAGTATGCCAATTTCCCGACGAAAGGATCGGTAGCGATCTTGAACGCCAGCCCGGCGAATGGCTCGGACACGCTGGGCTTGCGCTCGATCTCATCGCCGGATTTGGGATGCGTGCCCCAGTTGCTGCCGCGCTCTTCGGGGCTGGGTAGCAGGTCGTTGACCATGTCGAGTACCTTCTCGACTATAACGCCGCGGCCATCGCCGCCTGTGACCGGGAAGAACTTACCGGTGAGGGTGGCGTAGCGGATAGCGTGCTTGATGTCGTCCTCGCTCATACCCTCTTCACCGACCTCCAGATACTTCTCGAGCATCGTCTCGTCTTCGGCGACCGCGTTCTCTATGAGCAGGGAGCGGTATCTCTTGACTTTGTCCTGCATATCTTCAGGAATTTCGCCCTCGACCAGTTCGTGGTCGGTGAATTCCTTGTAGGTATAAGCCTTCATGCTGACCAGGTCGACCACGCCATTGACGGATTGTTCGAATCCTATGGGCAGATGGATAGGGAAAGCATGCTTGGAAAGCCGGGCATGGATCGTATCCAGCGACTTGTAGAAATCACCGCCGGTCTGGTTGATCTTGTTGATGAAGCAGAAGCGCGGCACGTTGTACTTGTCGGCCTGGCGCCAGACAGTCTCGGACTGGCTTTCCACGCCCATCTTGCCGTCGAATACCACCACGGCGCCATCAAGAACGCGCAGCGAGCGTTCTACCTCGACCGTGAAATCGATATGGCCGGGCGTGTCGATGATGTTGATCTGGTGGTCTTTCCAATAGCAGGTCACGGCGGCGGACACGATGGTGATGCCGCGCTCGCGCTCCTGGGCCATCCAGTCGGTGGTGGTCTCGCCTTCGTGCACGGCGCCGATCTTGTGCTTCAGGCCAGTGCGATACAAAATGCCTTCGGTAGTGGTGGTCTTGCCCGCATCAATATGGGCGATGATCCCGATGTTCCGAATCTTGCCCATTTCAGTCTTCTTGGTTGCCATATCTATCCGTTCTGTTGGTTATTTATTAGCTTCTTGCGAAGTGGGCGAAGGCGCGGTTGGCCTCGGCCATCTTATGCGCGTCCTCGCGCTTCTTAACGGCAGCACCTTGGCTGTTGTAGGCGTCCACCAGTTCCGCGGCGATGCGGTCCTGCATGCTCATGCCCTTGCGGGCGCGGGCGGCGGCCACGAACCACATGGCAGTCAGGTGGCGCTGGCGCTGGCCTTTGACCTCGAAAGGTATCTGGTAGTTGGCACCGCCTACCCGGCGGGAACGCGTTTCCAGCGATGGCTGGATATTCTTCATGGCCTGCTCGAACACATCGAGAGGGTTGTCGACCTTCAGCTTCTTGGCGGCCTTTTCCATTCCACCGTACACCAGACGTTCGGCGACCTGCTTCTTGCCGTTCAGCATAACGCGGTTGATCAGACGCTGTACGGCCACGCTGTTATAGACGCGGTCGGCCGGGATGTCGCGGACCAGTGATTTGGTCTTATGCCGGGGCATTATTTACCGCCCTTCTTGGTACCGTACTTGCTTCGGCCCTGCTTGCGGTCGGAAACGCCCTGGAGGTCGAGCGAGCCACGGACTATGTGGTAACGGACGCCGGGCAGGTCCTTGACGCGGCCGCCGCGTACCAGCACGACTGCGTGCTCCTGCAGGTTGTGGCCCTCGCCGCCGATGTAAGCCCAGACTTCGTGGCCGTTACTAAGACGCACGCGGGCGACCTTGCGCAGGGCCGAGTTAGGCTTCTTGGGCGTCTTGGTAGTTACCTTGACGCAGACGCCACGCTTGAGCGGGGCCGGCTTCTCGTAATTCTTGGTCTTGAGGTTGTTGGTGACACGCTGAAGAGCCGGCGACTTGCTCTTACCTGTCGCCCTCTTGCGCGGCTTTCGCACTAACTGATTGATAGTCGGCATTGATTCTCCTTAATCCTGCAATCTGCTGCTGCGGGGGTCATGCCAACTCCCCTGGCTCGGACTGCCTTAAAACTAAACTTGTTATTTTAGTTCCCGTCATTGTAACAGATGTCGTTACGACGTTCAACTTAGCTCTCGGCGGCGGCTTCCTCCGAGGTCCGTCCAGGCCCGCCCATTACGGTCGCGGCCTCGGCGGCCAGCTCGTCTTCCTCATCGTCTTCGTCCTGGGCACCGGTACCTACAGGTATCTTGCGGCCCAATATGACGTTCTCCTTAAGGCCGTAGAGCTTGTCGACCTTGCCGGAAGTTGCGGCGGCAATCAGTACGCGGGTGGTGTCCTGGAAAGAGGCGGCGCTCAGGAACGAATCCGTGCTTAAGCTGGCCTTGGTGATGCCCAGCAGGAGCTGCACGGTCTTGGCGGGCTTCTTGCCGGCGGTCTTCAGAGCTTCGTTGGTCTCCGCCACGGCCAGCTTGCTGACTATGTCACCGGTCACGAACTCGCTGTCGGCAGCCTCCTCTATCTGTACGCGGCTGAACATCTGGCGCACTATGATCTCCAGGTGCTTGTCGGCGATGTTCTGACCCTGCGCTGCGAAGATCTTAAGGATCTCGTTCATTATGTAGCGCTGGGTAGATTCCACGCCTTGCAGGCGCATCAGGTCGTGCAGATTGATCGAACCGTTGGTCAGGCGTTGTCCAGCCTCCACCTTGTCGCCGTCCTTGATCAGCAGCTGCTTGAAGCCGGGTATCTCGTAACGCACCACGCTCTGCTTGGTGGGCGTGATGACGATGGACTTGGAATTTATCTGGACCTTGCCGGGCATGGGAGCGGTCAGAGGCTCGGAAGCATCTTCCAGGGCGGCTACTACATCGCCCGCGGCTACTTCGGAGCCGTTCTTTACCTGGGCTTTGCGTTCGCCCAGTTCCAGTGTGACCTTCTGCTTGTCATCGGCGGTAACCTGGACTACGTAATGGTCGCCGTCCTCCCAGGTATTGGCCGTGCCTGCAATCTCTGTCAGATATGCCTGGCCCTTGGGAGCGCGGACCTCGAACAGCTCCTCGATACGGGAAAGACCCTGGGCGGTGTCGTCGGCTATGGCGCCTCCGGAACGGTGCTTGGAGTCCAGACTCAGCTGGGTGCCCGGTTCACCGATGCTCTGGGCGGCTATCACGCCTACCGGATGGTTCTGGGCCACCAGGTTGCCGGTAGCCGGATCCACGCCGTAAGACTTCTGCGACACGCCTCGCACGCTGCTGCAGCTGAGGGCGCTCATGATCTTGATGCCGTCCAGTTGCTTGTCGGCGTCTATCTTGGCGGCCATCTCGGCATCTATCATCTGGCCCTTCTTCACGTAACCTTTCACGGTCTCGGCCGCGAAACGGCCGGTCAGGCGCGACGCGTAGGATACGCCTATGTATTCGGCATCGGCCCTTAGCATGGCGAAGCCCGGATCAGCACCCGCTTCGTCCTCGACGGTGAAGACGTCCTGTGAGACGTCTACCAGGCGGCGGGTCAGATAGCCGGCATCGGCCGTCTTGAGCGCGATATCGATGAGGGCCTTGCGCGTACCGCGGGTACCGGTGAAGTACTCCAGCGGGCTCAGGCCGTGTATGTAGCCGGACTTGACCGGCAGTTCGATGACATTGCCGCCGGCGTCCTGTTGGACACCGAGCATGCCTACGGCGTTCTTAAGCTGGGCGATATTGCCGCGGGCGCCGGAGTTGATGGCGATGGACATCGAGGAGTCCTGGCCGACCATCTGTTCGGACAGCATGTCCTGTACGTTTGTCTCCACCTTGGTCCAGTTATCGACTATCAGGCGGTGGCGTTCGTCATCGGTTATGAATCCGTCATCGTACTGGTCGGAAATGGCAGCGGAGCGGTCTTCGCCCTCATCGAGCACCTTGTCGATGCCTTTGATGGACTCGAAGTCGCCCATGCCCATGGACAGGCCGGAGATGGTCGCATAGTAGAAGCCCAGGTCTTTCAGGTCGTCGGCTATCTCGGCGGTCCTCTCCTGGCCGTACTGTGCGTAGACGTCGGCCATCACCTTCTGCAGGCGTTTCTTGGTCATGGTCTCGTCCTGGAACGGGAAATCCTGGGGGAATATTTCGTTGAACAGCAGGCGCCCCAGCGTGGTCTTGTGCGATTTGCCGCGGAACGGTACGCGCAAGTAGCTCTGCAGGCTCACCTTGCCGTCATCGAGCGCCATGAGCGCCTCGTCCAGACTGGAGAACGGTGACACCTTTTCGACGTCGGTGCCAGGGCGTACGTACGTCAGGAAATAGCAGCCCAGGACGATGTCCTGTTCGATGTGCAGGATCGGCGAACCGTCAGCGGGTTTGAGCAGGTTGCGGTTGGCAGCCATTATGTCGCGCGCCTCGGCTTGCGATTTGCGGCTGAGAGGCAGGTGTACGGCCATCTGGTCGCCGTCGAAATCGGCGTTGAAGCCCTTACATACCAGCGGGTGTAGCTGGATGGCGCGGCCTTCGATGAGCCTGGGCTGGAATGCCTGGATGCTCAGTCGGTGCAGCGACGGAGCGCGGTTCAGGAGCACGTACTTGCCCTTGATGACTTCGTCCAAAGCGTCCCACACCACGGTCTCGCCCATCTCTATCAGGCGCGAGGCGCTGCGGATGTTATGCGCCTGTTCGCGCAATATAAGTTCGCCGATGACGAACGGCTTGAACAGTTCCAGAGCCATCATCTTGGGTAGGCCGCACTGGTTGATCTTGAGCTCCGGACCGGACACGATCACAGAACGTCCCGAATAATCCACGCGCTTGCCCAGCAGGTTCTGACGGAAACGGCCCTGCTTCCCTTTAAGCATGTCGCTGAGCGACTTCAGGCGTCGGCGCTGGCCGGTAGCGGCCACGGCCCGGCCGGACCGGGTGCTGTTGTTGTCTATCAGGGCATCCACTGCCTCTTGGAGCATACGCTGTTCGTTACGGCGTATGACTTCCGGCGCGTTCAGGTCCATCAGCTTCTTCAGGCGGTTGTTGCGGTTGATGACCCGGCGGTACAGATCGTTCAGGTCGGATGTGGCGAAACGGCCGCCCGTGAGCTGGACCATGGGGCGCAGGTCAGGCGGGATCACCGGCAGTACGCTGATGCACATGGAGCTGGGTTTGATGCCGGCACGGTCCATGGACTCCAGCAGGCGCAGACGTTTCAGCAGCTTCTTACGGCGCTGGCCCTTGGCGTCCTCGGCCTCCTTGCCAAGCTCGTCGATGAGCTGTTTGAGATCGATGCCGCCCAACAGTTCCCGCAAGGCGGAGCCGCCCATGCCTACGTCTACCAGGCTGCGCAGCTCGCCGGGCAGGTTGCGGTAATCGGTCTCGTTGATGAGCGACAGGCGTTCCAGGCGGGCGATCTGGTCGCGGTACTGTTCGAAGTCCTTGACGAGCTGCTCGGTCTCTTTGGTCTGCTGTTCCGCCAAAGCCTTGGCGTCGGCGTCCTTGGCTTTGGCTTCTTTCTCGTAACGCAGCTTTATAGCTTCCTTGGCCGCTTCGTATTCGGCCTCTTTGTCGGCCAGTATCTTGTCGCGCTTCTCGGTATTCACTGACTTGATGATGTAGCTGGCGAAGTAAGCCACGCGCTCCAGGTTCTTTACGGTCAGGCCGAGCAGAAGCCCCATGGCGCTGGGTGTACCGCGAAGGAACCAGATGTGCGATACCGGTACGGCCAGACTGATGTGGCCCATGCGCTCGCGGCGCACTATGCTGCGCGTAACCAGCTCGCCGTTCTTGTCGACGGCGGCTTCACGGCTACGCACGCCCTTGTACTTGGCATCGTGCGGATTTATATCTTTCACCGGACCGAATATGCGCTCGCAGAACAAGCCGTCCCGCTCAGGTTTCTGGGTGCGGTAATTGATGGTCTCGGGCTTGGTTACCTCGCCATAGCTCCAGTCCATGATGTCGTTAGGGCTGGCCACGGCCAGACGTACGGCGTCGAAATCAGCGATGTCGGTAGCGTTTGTGGAATATCGTTGCGGCGTCATCTTAAGCCTCCTTCCCTTCTTCAGTGTCTGCGGCAGCGGCTGCGACTTCTTCGTTATCGGCCGCGTTGGCGGCCGCGTCAGGACTGCCGTTATCATCAACTCCGACCACTTCGAACTCATCGACTGCGGCATCCTCGGTCACGTCAACCTCGGATGCGGACGGTTCGGGTACTTCCACTTCGGCCGGATGGTTGGCCTCCTCTTTGATGTTCCTGGCCAGTACGGCCTCGGCGTCCACCAACTTGTCGGAACTGATCAGGTCGACCTTGAGGCCCAGACCCTGCAGTTCTTTCACGAGTACGTTGAAGCTCTCGGGAACCTTGGGGCCGACTATCGGCGTCTTCTTTATTATTGATTCGTACGCCTTGGAGCGTCCGTAGACGTCGTCGGACTTGATGGTCAGCATTTCTTGCAAGGTATTGGCGGCACCGTAAGCCTCCAGCGCCCATACCTCCATCTCGCCGAAGCGCTGGCCGCCGTTCTGGGCCTTGCCGCCCAGAGGCTGCTGGGTGACCATGGTGTAAGGACCGGTGGAACGGGCATGGATCTTGTCGGCTACCATGTGGTTGAGCTTGATCATGTACATGCTGCCGACCGTGGTCCGTTCCTTGAAAGCTTCGCCGGTACGGCCGTCGTACAGCTGCTGTTTGCCGTCCTCGGGCAGACCGGCCTGCTTAAGAAGTTCGTGTATCTTGTCTTCCAGTACGCCGTTGAACGACGGGCTGGCGACCCTCATGCCCAGCATACGCGCGGCCATGCCCAGGTGGGTCTCGAACAGCTGGCCGACGTTCATGCGGCTAGGCACGCCGAGCGGGTTAAGGATGATGTCGACGGGGGTGCCGTCTTCCATGAACGGCATGTCTTCTTCCGGCAATATGCTGGCGATGACGCCTTTGTTACCGTGGCGGCCTCCCAGCTTGTCGCCGACGGCGATCTTGCGCATCTGCGCCACGAATACCTGTATCTGCATGATGACGCCGGCCTTGAGCTCATGGCCGTTTTCGCGGCTGAACACCTTGACGCCGACGACCTTGCCGTGTTTACCGTTGCTCATGCGCTGGGAAGTATCGCGTACCTCCTTGGCCTTTTCGCCGAAGATGGCCCTGAGCAGGCGCTCTTCGGAGCTCAATTCCTGCTCGCCCTTGGGCGTGATCTTACCTACCAGGATATCGCCCGGATGTACCTCGGCGCCGATGCGGACGATACCGTCCTCGTCCAGATGACGCAAGGTTTCCTCGGAAACGTTCGGTATGTCAGAGGTGACGATTTCCGGACCCAGCTTGGTTTCGCGCACCTCTATCATGAAGTCCACGATGTGCACGCTGGTGAGCGAATCGTCTTCGACAAGTTTGCGGGAAATGATGATGGCATCCTCGAAGTTGTAACCGGTCCAGGGCATGAAAGCGACGATCAGATCCTTACCCAGGGCCAGCTCGCCGTCGGCTATGGACATGCCTTCTATGAGCACGTCCCCCGCCTTTACCTTGTCGCCCGTACTTACGACGACTTTCTGGTTGATGGAAGTGCCCTCGTTACTGCGCAAGAAGCGCTGGGGTTCATATTTCTGGGATCCGCCTTTGGCGTATTTGACCACCACTTCCTGAGCGGTAGCCTTGGCGACCGTACCCTGACCTTCGGCCAATATGACCTGTCCGGTGTTGCGGGCGGCATCGACTTCCAGGCCGGTGCCTACCACGGGCGCGCTGGGCTGGATGAGCGGCACCGCCTGCCTCTGCTGGTTCGAACCCATGAGCGAGCGGTACACGTAGTTCTTTTCTATGAACGGTATGAGCCCGGCGCTTGAACCGATTATCTGGTTGCGCGACGCGTCCACGTGTGTGACATCATCGGCATCGACCTCGCCGGACTTAAGGTGCGAACGGGCACTTACGCGGTCGTGTACGAAATACCCTTTGTCATCGATCTCGCTACCGCCGCCGGCGATGACCGCGGCCTCTTCTTCGTGGGCGTCCAGGTATACGACTTCGTCGGTGACCTTGGCCTTCACGGGCCAGGTCTTCTTGGTGTCGACCTTGGCCAGCTTGGCGGCGTCGGTCTTGTTGATACGGGTGCCGGTCTTGACGATGACCTTGCCTTTCTCGTTCAGCAGATCCTGTCTGGCTATGTGGCCGGGCGCGTCCTTGGCTGTCACGGCATTGATGACCTTGCGGTAGGGCGTTTCGATGAAGCCATAATCGTTCACACGCGCGAAGTTGGCCAGGTTCAGTACCAATCCTATGTTGGCACCTTCAGGGGTCTCAACGGCGCAGATGCGGCCGTAGTGGGTAGCATGGGCGTCGCGCACCTCGAAGCCGGCACGCTCGCGGCTTAAGCCCCCGGGACCCATGGAGCTCAGGCGGCGCTTATGCGCCAGTTCGCTGAGCGGGTTGATCTGATCCATGAACTGGCTGAGCTGGGAGCTGGCGAAGAACTCGCGGACCGCGGCGACGACCGGGCGGGCGTTGATGAGCTGGCCGGGAGTGACCGTCTCTATATCGCTCATGCTCATGCGGTCCTTGGTATTACGCTCCATGCGCAGAAGGCCGATGCGGAACTGGCGCTGGACCAGCTCGCCGACCAGCTTCACGCGGCGGTTCGCCAACGAGTCTATGTCGTCCTGGGGGTCCTGCGTATTGTTGAGCCTGATCAGTTCGGCGATGATGGCCTCGATGTCTTCCAGGCGCATGACACGGTTCTCTAGCGTGTTCGGCACGTCCATGTCCAGGCGCTTGTTGATCTTGTAGCGGCCCACGCGGGAGAAATCGAAGCGCTTGTAGTTGTAGAACATGTTCTCGATAAGCGACTTGGCGTTGTCCACCGTGGCCAGATCACCGGGACGCAGGCGGCGGTACACCTCTATAAGGGCCTCATTCTGAAGCTTGGTCGGGTCCTTTTCCAGAGTGGCGTCCAGGTAGCTCTTCTCGCCGGAATCAACGTGCTTGAAGGACTCCCTCATGCGCGTTTCGGACACGCCGAGAGCTCGCAGGAGCGTGGTGACGGGAATCTTGCGCTTGCGGTCGATCTTGACATAAAGCGCTCCGTTCGCGGCAGTTTCGAATTCAAGCCAGGCACCGCGGCCCGGTATCACCTTGGCGCCGTACAGACTGGTGGTGCCGTGCGGATCGGCCGTGAAGAAAACGCCAGCTGAGCGGATCAGCTGGCTGACTACCACGCGCTCGGCACCGTTGATCACGAACGTGCCGCGGGTGGTCATCCACGGGAAGTCGCCCAGATAGATCTCCTGGTTCTTGACCTCGCCGGTGACCTTGTTCGTGAGCTCCACGTTGGCCATCAGGGGAGCCTCGAAACTTACGTTGTTCTCGCGGGCTTCGGCTTCCGTAAGCTTGGGCTCGCCGAACCTATAGTCCTTGAATTTGAGTGATAACTTGCCCCCGGTATAATCGTCGATCGGGCTGATTTCGGCGAGGAGCTCACCCAGGCCTTCCTGGACGAACCATTGGAATGATCTGTTCTGATGATCCACCAGGCTGGGTAGATCCAGCGCATCATCTACATTGGTGAAAAAAATCCTGTCTTTCTTATTATCGTTCTTCGTCTTCTTGGTGCTCGCCACTTTTGCCATAGACCGTGAGGTTCTCCCTTATGTTAAAAGAGCCAGCAGACGGTTCACATCGGAACCGTTGACTTGGATAGTACTCTGAATACAGGTATTCAAGCCCAGCTGATAGCCCTTATGACTGATAATTTAGTCTGTTTATATTTGGTTCGGCCGAAGATCTCTAAGCAGGGGTTTTGAGCTTTTTAAAGGCAATAAGCTACCCGACTTACACTACTTCTCGAACCCTCATTGTGAAGCAAGACTAGTCTGCTGTCAAGTTAGAACTTTAAGGATTTTGGTTATCCGACAGCCCGACGTAACGGCGCCACCGTTCCGTTAGGAATACCGCCTATTCGGGCAATCCCGTCTTCGGCGATAAAGGCCGCAGGGAGATCTTCAAATTCCCCTACCTGCTCTTCTAATTCAACAATCCGTGCAAACGTATCATTAAAACCATTAGGATAGTTGAACGGGTGTCCTCCAGTATATTTCATATTGAGGACACCTACCTCAAACAGGCTTGCAGAGCGTAGTCGAGGGTGTTGCGATTGCAGCCCCCTCAATGCCGCCCACTCCTCGGTACCGCTACCTAACCGGGGTCCTTCACCGGCAAGCTCCACAGCCACAAACCGTACAGCACCGTCAAGCTCTGGATCAAAACCTGGAACCGGTAATCCGGCAGGGTCGTAAGCGGCTTCATGGACTGATTCGTCAAACCCGCTAAGGGTATCAGCGGGCCAATCCGCCAGGAACTTTACATGCTCCGAATCCGAACGTGAAGCACCTGAGCCAAGTGGTGTTTCTTCGGAATTAAATTGTGGGTTCCGAAGTGCTAGGGTTGAGCCTCGGGTCCATGTCATAACTTCATCGCGTTCTGTAGCGCCTGCACGAGTCCACGTAGCAAGTATTTGCTTAGGACTGACCGGTGCATTCGGGAGCGGCATAACCGTGTACCGGCCCTGTAGGCCGGCTTCAATCGCATCCACGCGACCCTCTGCACTAAGCCATGCTTCCGCCCTCCGGACTAATTCGTCCTCATCGCGGACTACCGGTATGGTGTAAGCGGACTCGGGTATAGGTAATCCTGTTTCCTGAGCTTCGTCTCTTGCTCTCTGTTCTAGGTCGGCGTTCAAGTGTTCGGCCGCTGTTACATATGATTGGATATGGTTGCGCACACTAGCAGCCGCCACCGGAACAAGAACTCTACCGTCTAGCATTTCAGTAGCCATTAATAACCAAGCATAGGTTATTTTAGCGGTTTTGTCAACTTCTGTTGTTCGTTACTTGGGCGGGTTGGTGATGACGTCGTCGATCAGACCGTAATTCTTGGATTCGGCGGCGGTAAGCCACTTGTCACGCTCCATGTCCTCGTGGATCTTCTTGGGGTCCTGGCCCGTATTCCTGGCCATGATCCCTTCCAGCAGTTTCTTGATGCGCAAGGATTCGCGCAGGTCGATTTCCTGGTCGGTGACGCGTCCCTTCGTGCCGGATGACGGCTGGTGGATCATCGCGGTGGCGTTCGGCAGCATGTAGCGTTTGCCCTTGGTACCGGAGCTAAGCAGGAATGCGGCTGCCGACGCTTGAACACCGATACCCACGGTCTGGATGTCGTTGGTCACGTACTTCATGGTGTCGTAGATGGCCAAGGCGTCGTAAACGCTGCCCCCCGGGCTGTTGATATAAAAGAATATGTCTTTCTTGGGATCCTGCGACTGCAGGAACAGAAGCTGGGCGACGATGGTGTTGGCGGTGGCCTCGTTGACATCGCTGCCCAGGAATATGATCCGATCCTTTAGCAGCCGGCTGTAGATGTCATAGGCGCGCTCGTAGCGGCCTTCGTTCTCGATAACGGTAGGGATCAAAACCGAAGTTTTCGCATTGCTCA
>DASUOD010000041.1:0-8536 GCA_036276795.1 Saccharimonadales bacterium (SeqCode) | reverse complement strand
TGGCCTGGTCCAGGTCCTCCTGCTTGCTGACGCCCAGCGCCACCACGACGTCGACGTTGAAGTCGCCTTCGCTGAATTCCAGATCGTCTTCGCTCAGCGAGGTCCTATAAGGGGTGATGAAGATGCGCACCACGTCTTCTTCCACTTTGTAGCGCAGCTTGTCGGCCTTGGTCTTGTCGAGCGATATGATGAAATCACGCAGGGAGTCGGTATTCTTCTCTAGCGTGTCCTCCGGTTTCAGGAATCCGAGCGTGGACGGAACCTTGCCGCTGAAGACCGCGGCGGCGTGCTTGCCCTGCTTGTTCAGCAAGAGTGTCAGGCCTATACAGCTGGCCAGCTGATCCACCGAGGGATCGCGGCTGACGGTCACCAGTATGTTATTGGCGCTTTTGAGCTTATCTATAAGCTGCTTTTTGGCATCATCCATCTGTTTTCGATTTTTATTTTGGATAGCTCACCTTTGAGGTTACCATAAAAGCTTACGCTTGTCCACTCCTTTGTGCGTATGTAGGGTCCGGTCTTTACAAAGGAGTAGCTTATCTGTTATAGTCTCTGCCTATGCCAATAATCAAATCAGCCAAGAAACGCGTAAGGACGGCCCGCAAGGCCGCCGTGCGCAATGCCAAGACCAAACGCAGTCTGCGCGAGGCCTGGAAGGCTTTCGCCGCCAGCCCCGCTCCCAAGTCGCATGCCGAAGTCCAGAGCCGGATCGACACCGCTGTCAAGAAAGGCGTGATACATAAGAACAAGGCTTCCCGCATGCAGAAACAGGCCGCCGCCAAGGCCAAGGCCGCCGGCGTCAAACCCGCCAAAGCCGCCGCCAAGAAAGCTGCAGGCCCGGCCAAGCCAAAGTCCGCCGCCAAGAAAACAGCCCCGGCCAAAGCCGCCAAACCCGCAACCAAGAAGCCCGCGGCCAAAAAGACCGCCCCAAAGAAGAAATAACGTCAGCTCTTAGCCAGCTTCAGCAGGTAGTGCTGCAAGGCCTCGTCCGGGTCGGCACTGGTGCGTTTGGTGCCTACATCTACCCTGAGCAGATCGTTTACCAGCGTTTTCAGCCTGGCCATGGTGGTATTGCGGGCTATGCCCTGGCTTTTCCGGACTACGAACGGGTTGATCCCCGCCTCTTTGGCTATGGTGTCGGCGGGGCGTTCACCGGCGGTCTTTATGACGGCCAGCACGTGCAGCTGCCAGGCCAGCATGGCTATGATCTGCGCCGGCTCCACGTTCTGGGCGCGCTGATCGGCATAGAGCTTAAGGGCGCGGCGCTTATCGCCGGCGAACGCCGCCTCCAGCAACTGGAAGACCGTACTCTGCGGCGCAGGGTCAGTGAGCAAATCTATGGTCTGGCGCGTAATCTTCGAATCATAAAGTAGCAACTTCTCGAGTTCGCTGGACAATAATTGCTGGCTGGAGCCTACTCTTTCTACCAGATATCGGGCATCGCCGAAGCTTATGGAGCCGCCGCTTTCCTTGGCGGCCTCAACCAGCCAGCGCGCCAGACCGGCGGCGTCCGGTTCGTTGAACTCACGTAAATCAGCGCGTTTCTTCAGGAATTTATAGTAGTTCAGCCGCTTGTCGAACCTAGGCTCTACGATCACTACGTCCGTGGTTTCCGGTATGTCATCGAATAATTGTTCAACTTGCTCCACGACCTGTTTGTTGGCGCCCAGGCCTTTGAATACCAACATCTTGCGGGCAGCCAACAGAGGCATATTAGTGATCGCTTCGCGGACTCCACCGGCATCCGTCTCCCGGCCGTCGATCCTTTCCAGCCCCAGGTCCCCATGCTCCGCTACATAGGGGGCTACGAGCTCATCCAGCCCCCGCTCCAGGGCAAAGCCGTTATCTCCCGTCAGAACCGTGATCATGCTCCTATTCTACCTTGCATCCCGGCTGTCCTATAACTTTTACGACAGTATCGGGCCAGGGTCTTTGTTATGCTAGATAGTGATACCTTTGTATGTCGCAAGTCATAATCGTTTCTAACCGTTTGCCTGTCAGTGTCAAGAAGTCCAAGGGCAAACTGCATTTCAGCAGGAGTCTGGGAGGCTTGGCGACGGGTCTGTCCTCTTACATAAGGAAAGATTCCAAGAACAGATGGATCGGCTGGCCCGGCATAGCCAGCGATGACCTTACGCCTGCCGACCGCCAGGAGATAGTCGATGAGCTGGCCAAGCGTAACTGCAGCCCGGTCTTCCTGACCAGGCGCGAGATAGACAATTTTTATAACGGCTACAGCAACAGCGTACTATGGCCGCAGTTCCACACCTTGGCCAAACGACGGGGTTCGGACGGTGCCGAGCGGCGACGGTGGTGGTCATCCTACCAAAGCGTGAACCGCCAGTTCACCCAGGCGGCACTGAACATGGCGGAATCGGGCGACCGCGTATGGGTGCATGACTACCAGCTGACATTGGTGCCCGGGATGCTTAGGTCTGAACGCAATGACCTGAACATAGGCTTCTTCCTGCACATACCCTTCCCCGGGTTCAAGACCTTCAACGCGCTTAAGGAAAGTAAGACCATATTGCGCGGCATGTTAGGCGCCGACGTCGTGGGCTTCCACACGACCATGTATGTGGACAACTTCTTGGAGAGCTGTCAGGAAGCGGGGCTGGCCCAGGCCGAAAGCAACATGATCACGCTGAGCGACCACACGGTGCAGGTCGGCAACTTCCCCATGGGGATCGACTACGACAAATATGCCGCGGCCGGTAAGTCCAAGGCCGTGCGGACCGCCGTACGTAAATACCGGCGACGGTACAAGAAACTCCGCGTGATAGTGGCCGTGGACCGGCTGGACCCCAGCAAAGGCCTGGTAGAGAGACTGGAAGCCTATAGGACCTTCCTTGAGCTTGAACCTAAGTTACGCGGCAAGATA
This sequence comes from Saccharimonadales bacterium (SeqCode), assembly GCA_036276795.1. GTDB lineage: Bacteria > Patescibacteriota > Saccharimonadia > Saccharimonadales > UBA4665 > DASUOD01. The sequence continues at coordinate 5,655 of DASUOD010000041.1, read as the reverse complement.
GTCTTCAGCATGGTGGCGGCGCCATCGCGCATGGGGATAGCGTCATACCGCAACCTGGCCAAGAAGCTCAAAGCCCTGTCCGATGAGATCAACGACGAATACGGCACCCCCAAGTGGAAGCCGGTGGATTACATGAACACGCCCGTGCCCTTCGAGGAAGTGACCGCGCTTTATAAGATCGCCGACGTGGCCTTCATAGCGCCCTTGCGGGATGGTATGAACCTGGTGGCCAAAGAGTTCATCGCCAGCAAGCGAAAACGCGGCGTACTGATACTAAGCCGGACCGCCGGGGCCGCGCACGAACTGCCTGACGCCGTACTGGTGAACCCGCGCAACAAGCAGGAGCTGGTGGACGCGCTCCAGCAGGCTCTGACCATGCGCAAGCGCGAACTGCGCGGACGGCTCAAGCGCATGCAGCAGCAGCTTTCCGGCAACACGGTACAGGATTGGGCCAAGGAATTCGTGGAAGCCCTGCATACGCCCGTACCCGGCACGCCCAAGGTCACTTACATGCTCAGGGGCAGGAACCGTGCCCGGCTCCTGCGCGACTACCGCAAGGCCGAAGACCGGTTGCTGTTCCTGGATTACGACGGGAGCCTCATCCCTTTCACTGAAGATTACAAGGATACGAAGCCGTCTCAGGCGCTCATAGACCTGCTGAAAGCCCTGGGCGAGGACAGCCGCAACGACGTAGTACTCATAAGTGGCAGGACCGCGGAAGAGCTCGGGCCGTGGTTCGGAGATCTGCCCGTAAACCTGGTGGCCGAGCACGGCGCAGCTTTCAAGAAAGCCGACCGGAAGACCTGGAGCACCGTGGAGAAAGTTGATACCGAGTGGAAGAAAGTTCTGCTCCCGCAGCTGGAAAAGTATGCGGCCAGGACGCCTAAGGCCCGTGTAGAGATAAAGCCTCATTCCCTGGTCTGGCATTACCGCGCCGCGTCTGCTTATTACGCCCAGAAGAATACGGTGACCATAAAGCGGGTGTTCAAGCCCTTGCTTAAGCAATACGGTTTGCAGATGATGCAAGGCAACAAAGCGCTGGAAATAAAGAACCCGCGCATCAGCAAGGGCGCGGCAGCCGCCGACTGGCTGGAGCGCGATTACGATTTCGTCTTCTTCGTAGGCGACGATGTCACCGACGAGGAGCTGTTCAAGGTGCTGCCGCCGTCAGCCTACAGCATCAAGGTCGGCCGGGGCAGGACGGCGGCCCGTTTCCGGCTGTTCAGCATAAACGACGTGCTTAAGCTGCTCCGGACGCTAAGCCGCTAGGCCTGCTGGCATTTCGGGCAGACGTGCGTGCCCCGGCCGGCTACCCGTATCTTGATTATGTCCGTCCCGCACCGCGGGCACGGTTGGCCTTCGCGCCTGAATACACGCGCGAACCCCAGATAGCTGCCTCTGCGGCCGTTCACGTCCACGTAGTTCCTATCGGTCGACCCGCCTTTGTCTATCGCTAGCTTCAGGACATATAGAAGCTCTTTGTAGAGCCTGCGGAAATCAGCCGGTCCGAGATCCTTGACCAGGGCCGCCGGGTGGATCTTCGCGCCCCACAATGCCTCGTCGGCATAGATGTTGCCGACCCCGGCCAACACGGTCTGGTCCATAAGCACGGATTTGACGTTGGACTTCCGGCGCCGGGCCGCCCTTTCTTCAAGGACCTTGGCGGTGAACCCTTTTTCCAAAGGTTCAGGCCCGATTTTTTTGAAGAAATCCAGTCGGGCGACCTGGGCCGTCGGCACAAGCCTCATCCAGCCGAATTTGCGCTGGTCGTTGAAGAACAACCTGCTGCCATCGGCGAAATCCAGTGTGACCCGCGTGGATTTGTCCGGCAGGTCGCCCACCAGCGAATCGCTGGGGTGGCCTGCCCCGAACCGTATATCCGCAGCCCGGAACACCAGCTGGCCGGTCATCTTAAGATGTATTACAAGTGAATAGCCACTGGGAAGTTCCATGATCAGCACTTTTGCCCGCCGTCTGACCGTTTTGATTTCCGCACCCACTATGAATTCACGCACATCGGCTTCGGAATTCGGGAAAGCCTTGGGCCAGTCGTGTTCCACGGCCTTCACGCGGCGGCCTGGCAATAACTCCGCCAGGCCGGCACGGATAGTCTCTACCTCGGGCAATTCAGGCATGGCTACATTATAATGAAACCATGGATTCGTTGTCGGACATTCTGGGGCAGAAGGATTTTGACGAGCCATCCGAGATGGCGGCTATAAAGAAATATGTGAAGGACGAGTTCAAGGCGGAGGTGTCCGTCCTGATACGCGAGAAAGACATAGTGATAAGCGTGCCTAACGCGGCCTTTGCCAACACGTTGCGTCTGCGCACGCCCGAGATCAAACGCCGGTGCCAGACAGATAAGCGGCTAACTTTCCGCATTGGCCGCTAGAGGCGCGGCAGTTATCACAGTCCGATGTCTTCGGTCAGGTCGTCGTAACCCGGCACCTGGGTCTGGAACAACGTTATAGTAAGGCTGGTGTTGCCCTCGTAGGTCTTGGGATTGTTACAGGTGGTATCCCAATAGCGCTTGAGCGTCTTGCCGTCCTGGATCAGCTCGAATATATAGCGGTTGCCCGTGGGGCACCAGCCGCGTTCGTCCTCCAGCGCAGGGTTATCGTCGCCCAGGCTGTACCCCGCATGCAGAAGGGCGTGCAGGAAGACATCATAAGCCTCGTCGTTGTTGGCGAAAAGCTTGGTGTTCACAACGTCGCCCTGATAGCCCTTGATGTGTTCATAAGTGACGTTGGTCCTGTCCACGGTCACACGTACCTGGTCGTGCAGTGAATCGGCATTTACCGGTCCGTCTATGGTCATGCTGACCTGGGAATCAGTCTTGGCATAATCTGTCAGGGTCTTAGGGCGCGGCGGACTACCGCCGTCCTCGCCGCCACTCATAAGCATGACTATCAGGACGGCCATCAACCCTAGGGTGACTATCAGACCGATTACATATCGCATAGGTGAGCCTCACTAAGCGTGATAGGTATATACTAACATTATTCTGCGCTTTTTGCAATATAGTTATGTGAATATGGGTTATAATGCTTACGTTATATGAAACTCACCCACCAGACCGGCATCGCTACGTTGGTACAGCTTATCGTGCTGAGTGTGTTCGCCCTTATAAGCCAGGTGTTCTCGGTGATTGACACCTGCCGAGAGGACAGCGGCGACTGTATAAACAATCTGCTGATCTCAATCGTCTTCTATGTGTTGGTGGCCGTGGTATTCGGTAGCATCTGGGTAGTAGGATTGTTGGCGCAGAACAGCCGGAACAAATGGCTGGCCTGGCTTCTTATCGGTATAGAGGCCTTGGTAGCGGCCGTAGCCCTGTTCAGCATCAAGATAGGGCTACAAGGGGGCATGAACATCCCTGGCCTGTTGACCAGCCTGCTAATAGCGGCGGTAGCGTTATGGACTATTACTCTGGCTTTCCGGTTGACCCGATACCAAGGCCAACGCATCGCTCTCTCGGGCCGCCGGCGCCGCAGGCGGCGTCCGTCTGATCAAGTTTAGAGCTCGCCCCAGTTGTCACCGACGGTTATATCCACGTCCAGGCGGACCGGCAACTTGTAGATGCCTCCCATCACGCGCTTCAGGGTGTTGCCGACCGCCTCGGCCTCGCCGGCCGGGCATTCCACCAGGATTGAGTCATGGATCTGCAGGAGTATGCGGCTGTCCCTGTGTTTCTCCAGCACCTTGTCGGCGCGTACCATAGCCAGCTTCATAAGGTCGGCTTCGGTGCCCTGGATGGGCATGTTGATGGCGGCCCGCTCCGCGGCCTGGCGGACCATGAAGTTGCTGGATCTGATGTCGGGCATGGGCCGACGGCGTCCGAACAAGGTTTCTACATAGCCCTTTTCGCGGGCGAACTCCAGTATAAGGTCCATGTAGTCGAACAGCGGCTTGCGCAGGTCCTTGTAGCGGTCTATGAAGGCCGCGGCCTGCTCACGGTTCATACCCGTGGCCCTGCCGAGGCCGTGCGGGCTCATGCCGTACAGTATGCCGAAGTTGATCACCTTGGCCGCGCGGCGCATCTGTTTGGTGACATCTTCTTGTTCACGTCCATATACCTGGGCGGCCGTGGTGCTGTGTATGTCGGCGCCGCGGTTGAACATCTCTATGAGTTCCTCGTCCTTGGCCAGGACCGCGGCCAGCCGCAGTTCGAACTGGGAATAGTCGGCGCTGACAAGCTTCCTGCCCTTGCCCGCCACGAACGCCGTGCGGATGCGCCGGCCCAGTTCAGTGCGTATAGGTATGTTCTGCAGGTTGGGATCATTGCTGGAAAGCCGGCCTGTCTGGGCGATGGTAAGCGCGAACGTGGTGTGCAGACGCGAGTTCTCGTCCACTTGCCTAGGCAACGTGTCTATATATGTGTTCTTGAGCTTGGCGACTTCGCGGTATTGGGTGATAAGGTCTATAATCGGATGCGTGCCGCGCAGCTTGTCCAGCTCGCTGGCAGCCGTGCTATAGCCGGTCTTCCCTTTTTTTATTCCTTTCGCGGACAGCTTAAGTTTGTCGAACAAAATTTCGGCCAGCTGGGTCGGCGATCCTATGTTGAACTCCTGGTCGGCGTGGCCGTATATCTGTTGCTCATAGTCCAGCACCATGTCGTCCACCTCATCGGCGAACTTTTCCAGGTAATCAACGTCCAGTTCTATGCCCCTGTGTTCCATGCGGGCCAGCACCGGTATAACAGGCCACTCTATGTCCTTGGCCAGGTCCGCTAGCTTATCCAATTCCTTGATCTCGGGCTCCTGCTTCCTATGGAGCGCTTTTATGGCAGCGATGAATTCCGGAGCCCGTCTGATGAGCTCGCTCCTGTCCAGATCCTCGAACGGCGAGCCGTTGTAGTCCAGGTCGGTTTCGGCCAGACCGGTAAGGGTCTGTTCACGCCTTAGACTGTTGAGCAAAAAAGCGCCTATGAGTACGTCATGGCCTACGGGCGGCAGCTCCTTCACGCCGGTCTCCAGCAATAGTTCCAAGGTGGATTTGACGTCGTAGCCCACGAGCGGCCGCCTGGTCCTGAATATGGCCGCTACCGCAGACTGGTCCAGCTTGGTCAGGTCCAGCGTGTAGGCAGTACGGCCGTCCGTGCTCAGTATGAGCACGTCCGGCCGGCGTCCGTGCTTGCCTGCCGCGCGTGAGCATACATATATTTGTTCGGACGCCGGCAACTTAAGGCTGGCGAGCTTATCGGGCGTATCAATGAGTACATTCTTGCCAGCCAAGAGCGGATGGCCGCCGTTCTTGGCCAGGTGACCGTCGATCCCGTCCTGCATGACTTCCGGCAATTGGCGGGCCAGGGTCCGGAACTCCAGCCTTTGGAGCAGTTCCAATATCTTGCCGGGTTGCATATGCCGCCCGTCCACCTCTTTTAGGTCCAATTTGATGGGCGCATCCGTCCACACCCGGGCCAACTCCTTACTCAGATACGCCAGGTCCTTGCCGGCTTCCAGCTTCTTGCGGGTCGATTCTTTGATAAGCGCCAGGTTCTCGTAAACACCGTCCAGGGTCTTATGCTCTTGCAATAGTTGCACGGCACCCTTCTCGCCAATTCCCGCTACGCCGGGAATATTGTCGGACGAATCGCCCTTGATCGCCTTCATGTCCAGGAATTGGTTCACCAGGATACCGTACTTGGCCTCG
>DASUOD010000040.1:0-6323 GCA_036276795.1 Saccharimonadales bacterium (SeqCode) | reverse complement strand
CCGCCGATCTCGTCCGTATCGTAGGCGCTGGTCAGCACGGCCATCACCAGGCGTTCCATACCGAAGCTGGGTTCGATCACATGCGGCACGAATGGCTTGCCGCCGTCCTTGGGCCGGTATTCCATGCTCTTGCCGCTGGCTTTCTGGATGTTCTGTAAATCGAAGTCGGTGCGGTACGCCAGGCCCAGGAGCTCTTCGCGGCCTATCGGGAAGTCGAACTCGAAGTCTATGGTTCGTTTGGAGTAGTGCGCGCGGTCTTCCTGGGGCACCTCCAGCTCGTGGATCTTGCTGGCCGGCAGGCCGATGTCCTTTAGGAACTTATGGATGTCCTTCTGCCACTTTTCGAACTCTTTTTCCCAGTCATCTTCTTTGATGAAGTACTCGATTTCCATCTGTTCGAACTCGCGGCTGCGGAATACGAAGTCCCTTGGGCTGATTTCGTTCCTGAAGGCTTTGCCGATCTGCGCGATGCCGAACGGAACGTCCGGGTAAAAGCTGTCCACGACGTTCTTGTAGTTGGTGAATATGCCCTGGGCCGTTTCCGGGCGCAGGTAGCTGACGGATTTATCGTCACTTACCGGACCCACGTTGGTCTTGAACATCATGTTGAATTGGCGGGGTTCGCCGAACACGTTTTCCTTGCCGCACACCGGGCATTTGTTGTCGTCCTTGATGTGGTCGGCACGGAAGCGGTTGTGGCAGTTGGAGCATTCCACCAGCGGGTCGGTGAACGTATCGACGTGGCCGGAAGCCTGCCAGACCTTCTGGTTCATCAGGATGGCGGCGTCCAGGCCATACATGTCGTCACAATCGTCCACGAAGGCCTTCCACCACGCATCTAAGATGTTGCGTTTAAGCGCTACGCCCAGGGGGCCGTAGTCCCAGGTACCGGCCAGGCCGCCGTAGACCTCGCTGCCCTGGTAGATGAACCCGCGGCGTTTGCACAGGCTGACGATGTCTTCAAGGGATGCGTCGCTCATTGCTTAAGATTATACCCGAAAGGGATTTATCAGACTATGAGTCGCCTTGCTCCCGCCTGGAACTCGCCCCGCACACTACGGCTGCGGCGCCACCCACGATCGTCGTTAGGAGCATCCCGCCAATAAGCAAAGGTTCGTATTTATATAAAGCTGGTTCACGATGCGCAGGAGAAGCTTCGGGACTCTTCCCCGCAGGGGGCGTAGCCGGTTGGGCATTGGCAACCGCAGGCGCCTCAAACGCCACTCCGGCCGCTAAAGTCGCCGTAGCGGCTAAAGCTGCTGCAGGCCTGCGCACGGCGCGAGCCATGCCTTCAAATGACGGCTGTCTCATGATTTATTAATATATCTTATGCAATATTTTTTGTAAATTGAGCATGGTTCGGGCCAAAGGCGTGATCAGACGTGCATATGGTTCTTCAACGATGCCGCCAAAAGGGGCGCACAACGGGCCAGCAGACCGTCCAGGCTATCTACGCGCGATAAAGCCGCCGGGGCGTGGCCGCTGAACAGCAGGCGCAGGAATTTGATGTCGGCCGGGCCGAAGCGGCCGCTGGGTTTGGGTTCGAACGCCATGTGGTCGAAATCGAAGACGTACCGGTCGGATTCGCTCAAGGCGCCGCCTGCGGCAGTGGTCTTCAGATTCGGGGCGTGGCCGGCGAGCCTTAGCATATGCGCGCCGAACCAGGCGCGGACAAGGTCCAGGCTGATCTTTTCGTCGTCCAGGGCCCGAAGCGCCTGTTCCATAAGGTAGAAGTAGGCCTCCTCCGGCTCGTCCTCGGTGGCTTTGTCTAGCAGCTTCATGAGTTCATAACCAAGTTGGACGCGGTCGATGTCATTCACGATTTTTCCGTAATGCCTGTCCAGACGGGCGGATATGAGCGTGCCGATCTCGCCCCGGCCGCGGATGAAGCTAAGGTCGCTGACGCTGAACAGCTCTATGCCCCCTGCCAGCTTGGCCTTGGGTTTGCGCACGCCACGGGCCATCAGGCGAAGTTTGCCTTGGTCCGGCGTAAGCATCGTCACGATGCGGTCGGCTTCGCCGTAGTCGGTCCGTTTAAGGACTATGCCGCGGGTGCGTATGCTGTTCACGCCTTGGGGCCGACCGCCACCGGAAGGTGCTCGTTCACGCTCGCCGTCAACCGGCGCAGTGTAGTATGCGGTTTGTACAGATAATCGTGGACGCCAAGCTCGTCCCTCAGGATCTGCCGGCTGTCATTGAACTCGGCCGCCGGAACATGGGTATGGATGATCACCGGTACGTCCTGCCACTCCGGATAGGACCGGAATTCGTACAGGAACTCGATGCCGGAATGTTCCACGAGCTGGAGTTCCAGGACGACCAGGTCCGGTCGGATGGCGTCGGCCGCCATGATGGCCGCCTGGGCGCCCGAGGCGGCGTTCACCTCGTGCCCGACCGCCTGCAGGGCCTGCACGTAACTCTCCGCCAGCAGGCGGTCAGGTTCTATGAGCAATACCTCGGCCACTGCTTATACCCGGTTCAATTGATTGTTAGATTGCAGTACGGTGCCCAGGCCGTACAGGTTGTGGTGGCGCGAAGGCCCAAGGCGTAGCCTCATGGCGTTCAGGATGGTGTCGGCCACGAACACGCCGGCGCCGGAGGTGTGGGTCAGGCCGGTGAACGGCTGGCGGCTGCGGCGCTGGAGCTCCCTGCCCCGGGCCAGGGCGTCGCGGCTGAGCTGGCGCTTGTCGGCGTACAAGCCGGCCACTATGCCATAGCGGCTGCGGTGCGTGGCCAGATGAAGCTTGAGCTGGGTGGTTTCCTGGGCCGGCAGGGCTTCTATGAGCGCGGCGCCCAGGCTGGTGAGGGCCGCCTGCAGGCCCTGGCGGTTCGCCAACACCGGGCCGAAGCGCCCGGCCACGTTCAGTTCCAGACCCACGCCGTAGCTCTTGGCCATGGCGTCCAGCTCCTGGCCGGCGTCGTAAAGCACGGACGATACCGATACCGGCTCCACGGCCAGGTCCTTGGGTTCCAGCGCCAGCCGCACGCCGAGCGCGTAACTATCCAGCAACCTAAGGGCGGTGTCGGCCGCCGATTGGATGAGCGCCAGGTTAGGTTCGCCGCCGGCCCTGCCCTGTTCGGCCTGGCGGGCGATCTGCATCAGGGGCAGCTTGAGTTCTTCGGCCACGCTCAGCAACAACTGCTGGGATAGCACCGGCATCTGTCCGTCGTTCTTCGCCATAACCTCGCCCTCTAACTACGCCTAATTATAGCGCAGTCCGCAAGCCTATGGCGAGAACGTAAAGTTGGGCAATATGTATTTGTTGAAGTCGTTCAGGTACTGGTTGCCGTCCGTCTGTATCTCGAGCGTCTGCGACCTGAGCGGCAGGACTATGATGGTGCCGTCGCTGCGTTCTGAAATGGCTCCCACCACTTTCACCCCGACCACCTTGGGCAGCTTGGGCAGGGCGTAGGCGCTGATGGTGGCGGTCTTGCCGATGCTGTTCTGGCCTTTGTAATCATCCACCACGTCCGGGTACGGCTGGTTGAGCAGCCTCACGCGCAGGGCGAAGGTCGAGTTCTCGTCCTCCACCGAAGGCACCACGTTAGGGTTGAAATAGGCGTCCAGCGCGGCATCGCCGCTGGTCGTGGCATCCACGTAGCCGCTCCATGTCTTAGGGTATTGGACGACTATGCTCCCCAACGCCGACGGACCGTTGTAGGTCTTGAGCGGCTTCTTGTAATCCTCGGTGAACTGTTTGTCCTTCCTGGCGGATTCCGCCGCCACGGCTTTCTTCACGGCAACGTCTATCTTGGCATCGGTGTTATCCTTGTAATCCTGCCGGCTGGCATACGCCCAGTAACCGAAGCCGATGGCTCCCAGGAGCAGGACGACGGTCAGGATGAGCGAGACGGCCAGGCCGCTGGCGGCGCCATCCTGATTAAGCTTATTCATAAGCTAATGTTAGCGGAGTTCGCGCCGGCTGGCAACCTAGTAGCGATACATGTAAACGCCGCGTTTGCTGGCGTTGGCCTTGCGGCCGGGAACCGTGAAGGCGAAGCTCACCAGGCGGACCGGCTTATGGGGGTACCGCTCGCATTTTTCGTCCAATTTCTTCATGTAGCGCGGCAGCAGGAACGTGAATATGGCGTCGGCCGGCGGCCATTCGGCCCGCCAGAAATCCCCCCAGACCACCTTCACCTGCTTGCGGTAGCGCCGGGTGCGGGCCCAGGCCACGAACGCCAACAAGGGGTTGAGTTCGTAACCGACCACGTTCAGACCTTTTCCGGCGGCGGCTACCAGTACCCGGCCGTCGCCACAGCCCAGCTCCAGCATGGTCTGCCCGCGTTTCAACCCGGCCAGGTCCAGCGCCGCCTTGACCTGGGGCGAAAGCGTCGGCAGGTACGGCGCGCCGAACAGCAGTACACCACCGAAGCAGAACAGGAGTATGGCCGCCGCGGCTATCAGCCAGATCATCCGCCCTGCTTGTCGAACCGGGCCTTGAGTTCGCGAACGGTGTTGTCGGCCTTGTCCAGATATTTTTCCAACTGCCCTACCAGCTCCAGGCCGCGCTTGTATTTCTCCAGCGCCTGGTCTATGTCCAGGGAGCCGGACTGCAGGTCGTCAAGGATGGAGTCAAGCTCGCGCCTGAGCTCTTCATAATCGGGTCGTTTCTTGCCGTTCTTTGTACTCATTTGGTATCGACCTCCGTGACGCCGGCCCGGAAACGGCCGTCGGCCAGCTGTATCTCCACTATAGCACCCGTGGGGAGGCGTTTGATGGTACGCAGGGTCTTGCCGCCATGCCGGGTTATGGAATAGCCGCGCCGCAGTATGGCTTCGGGATCCAGGGCACGGAGGAGTCCGCGGCGGGCCTCAAGTTCCGAACGGGCGCGGTCCAATACGCGGTCCAGCCCGCCGGCCAGCCGGGCGCCGTGGCCTGCCAGGTCGTCGCGGGCGGCCTGCAGGTTCAGCTCCGTCAGGCGCGCCAGCCGTCCGGCGTCGGCCCTGAGTTCCCGCATGACGTGCCGGCGGTCCGGCACCAGCAGCTCGGCGGCATTGCTCGGTGTGCTGGCGCGCCGGTCGGCCGCCAGTTCCGCCAGCGACAGATCGGTCTCGTGGCCGATGGCCGCCAGCGTCGGCGCCCGGCTGGCTGCCACCGCCCGCGCCACCTGTTCGGTGTTGAACGCGGCCAGGTCCTCGGCGCTCCCCCCTCCCCTTATCAGGACGACCACATCCGAAGGCTCAGCTTCGGCGTTGAACTGCTCCAGTGCGGCCGCGATCTGCCCGGGAGCCGCTTCGCCCTGTACCTGCACGTCTATCAGTTCCACGGACACGCCGTGCCAACGGGCGCCCAGCACCTTCACGAAATCGGCGTAGGCTGCCGACTGCCTGGAAGCTATCAGGCCGACACGGCCCGGCGGATAAGGTAGAGGCCGCTTACGGGCTTCGTCGAACAATCCTTCCTTGGCCAGCTTAGCTTTCAAGAGGGCCGCGGCCCGCCTGATGGTGCCCTCGCCCGCCGGCCTCATGGTCATGACATTCACGCTGAATCCATACAAAGGGTGCAGGCGGGGCTGGCCCCTTACTTTGAGCATCATGCCGTCCTCCATCGGCCCCGGCAGGTGGTATACGGTGCCGAAGAATTTCACGCAGGCCGCTTCGTCCTTCAAGTCGAAGTATACCCAGCGGTTGCGGCTGACACGCAGGTTAGCCAGCTCGCCGGTCACGGTCACGTTCGGATAGGCGTATTCCAGCGTCTGGTTAAGCAGCGCCACGAACTCGCTGACGCCGAGTTCGACGTCCGGCCTATCATCCGTCATCTATCGACTCCGGTGATAGTTTGCCCCTGGATATGGCCTTCTGGTAGAAGTAATACCCCGGCGGTATCTGCAAAAGCGTATTCAGTACCCTGTACATGACGGTAACCGGCAGGCTCAGACTGGGCGGCACGCCCGTGGCGGCAAGTACCGCGGTCATGATGGCCTCGTAGATGCCGATACCTCCGGGCAGTACCGATATCAGGCCGGCGAAATTGGCTATTCCATACGCCAGTATGACCGCGCCTATGTTCACCCACTCGCTGAACGCTATATAAACCACGTAAACGGCCAGTATCTCGGTGGCATCGGCCATCAGGGCGTACAGGAACGGCGCCTTCAGCTGGCGGTAATGCTTCTTTACGACGACGTAGCTGTCATGGAAATCATTGAACGTATCCTTGGCCTTCATGACATTGATGGTTTCGGGATAGCCGGGCCGTACCACATGTATCAGGCGGTTAAGCGCCTTTGTCAGCCCCGTGAAGAAATTATTTATCCGGGACTGGCTATCTATGATGTACACGAACACGGCAGTTCCCACCACGAGCAGAGTGGACAGCG
>DASUOD010000039.1:0-2350 GCA_036276795.1 Saccharimonadales bacterium (SeqCode) | reverse complement strand
GAGCGACTACCAGCGAGATCGAAAGGGCGGCCATCCAAGAGGGCATGGTCAATATGCGCCAAGAGGGCTACCTCAAGGCGCTGAACGGTGCCACGACCCTGGCCGAGGTCAACCGCGTGGCCGCCGAGGGTAGTTCATGATAGGAGGTGGGCATGGCTCAAGCACAGCCAAGAATTGAAATATTATTGGACGAGGTGGTCAAGAAGAAGGCCTCTGACCTGCACCTGCAGGTAGGGTTGCCGCCCATACTCCGGGTCGATGGCTCGCTCACGCCCGTGACCGGAGCCGACCCGCTCGACGAAGAGGCTGTCGAAAGCCTGGTGTTCTCCATCCTGGACGAGGACCAGAAACAGATACTGCTCAAAGACAAGGAATTCGATTTCAGCTTCGCCTACGGCGATCTGGGGCGCTTCCGCGTGAACGCTTTCCATGAGCGCGGGAACATGGCGGCAGCCCTCCGCCTCATACCGAACGACATCATGAGCATCGAACAGCTTGGTCTGCCGGCTATCGTGAACAAGTTCGCCGATTACGCGCGCGGCCTGGTGCTGGTGACCGGGCCTACCGGTTCCGGTAAGTCCACTACGTTGGCGGCGCTCGTCAACAAGATCAATCAGGAGAGAGCCACGCATATCATAACTATCGAGGACCCCATAGAATATACCCACAAATCGCAGAAATCGGTCATCGTCCAGCGCGAGGTCCACTACGATACCTATTCGTTCAGCGCCGCTCTGCGCAGCGCCCTGCGCGAGGACCCGGACGTGGTACTCATCGGTGAGATGCGCGACCTGGAAACCATAGCCAGCGCCATAACCATAGCCGAGACCGGCCACCTGGTGTTCGCCACCCTGCACACTAACAGCGCGTCGCAGTCCATAGACCGCATGATAGACGTCTTCCCGCCGCACCAGCAGCCCCAGATACGGGCCCAGCTTTCGAACATACTGATGGCTATCTGTTCCCAGCGCCTGATCCCGGTCATAGGCGGCGGCAGGGTCGCCGCGGCCGAGATATTGGTGGCCACGCCGGCCGTGCGCAATATCATCCGTGAAGGCAAAAGCCACCAGCTGGAAGCCGTCATCCAGACCGGCGGCGACCATGGCATGCAATCGATGGACAAGACCCTGGTAAGCCTGATACACGCCGGTACCATCACTTACGATGAGGCGCGTAACTTCGCCGTGGACCTAGAGGAATTAGACAGGCTGATGAGGAGCTAAGGACTTTTAGACATGCTCAGCTTTGACTACGAGGCCAAGGACGCCAAGACAGGGAAGAAGATAAAGGCCCAGGTCCAGGCCGACAATGAACAGGCCGCGGCAAAACTTATCCGTGAACAGGGTCTGACGCCGCTGTCCATCAGGGCCGAGAGGGGCGCTGTAGGCAGGCGCCTGCGCCGTATCAGGACCAAGGACAAGGTGCTGTTCAGCCGGCAGCTATCCACGCTTATCAACGCCGGCCTGCCGCTGGTGCAGAGCCTGCGCCAGGTCAGCCAGCAGACCACGAACAAGGCCTTCAAGGTGGTGATAAACCAGGTCATATCGGACGTGGAGGCCGGTATGTCCTTCAGCGACGCCCTGGCCAAACACCCTCTGATATTCAACAGGGTGTTCATAAGCCTGGTGGCTGCCGGCGAGACGTCCGGTACGCTCGACAGGGCCCTGGAGCGTCTGGCCGACCAACAGGAGAAGGACGCCGACATAATAAGCAAGGTCCGCGGAGCCATGATCTACCCGGGCATAGTCATGCTGGTGATGCTGGCAGTGATCACGTTCATGGTAGTGAAGGTGCTGCCGCAGGTGCAGTCGATATATGCTGGCCTGCCCGGCGTATCACTTCCGCTAGTGACGTCCGCCCTGCTGGTCGTATCCCATTTCGTGATCAATTTCTGGTGGCTGGTGATAATCATCATAGTGGTACTGATGTTCCTGGGATCGCGCTGGGCGCGTACCATGGGAGGCCGTTCGGCGATCGACCGGGTCAAGATGAAGGCCTGGCCCATAGGCCGGCTGTACATGAAGATGTATATGGCAAGGTTCTCGCGCACCGGTACAACGCTGGTAGGGGCCGGCGTGCCGCTCATACAGATGCTGGAGATCACCGGCGACGCCGTCGACAACGTCCACATCCAGGCTTCGCTCAAACGGGCCTCCGAAAAGGTGAAGGGCGGCAAGGCGCTTTCGGAAGCCCTGCAGGGCGATCCCAATTTCCTGGAGCTGGTACCGAACATGCTGCATATCGGCGAGGAATCAGGCGCCCTGGAAACCATGCTGGCCAAAGTGGCGGATTACTACGAGAAAGAAGTGGACAACGAGATAAAGGCCATCAGTACCATCATCGAGCCGGT
>DASUOD010000038.1:0-4188 GCA_036276795.1 Saccharimonadales bacterium (SeqCode) | reverse complement strand
AAGGAGTCCTTGCCGACCGGTATGGTCAGGCCAAGGGCCGGAGCGAACTCCTCGCCCACGGCGCGTACGCTGTCGAACAGGCGCTCATCTTCCTTGCCGTGCCCGGCGGCGGCCATCCAGTTGGCGGACAGCTTGATGTCTTGAAGCCGTTCGATATCGGCCGCGGCGATGTTGGTGACGGCTTCGGCGATGGCCATGCGGGCGGCCGCCGGTGCGTTCAGCGCGGCCAACGGCGTCCGCTCGCCCATGGCCATCGCCTCCCCCGCTTCCGAATCAAACGTAGCGGCGCTGACGGCGACGTCGCTGACCGGTACCTGCCAAGGACCCACCATCTGGTCGCGCGTGACCAGGCCGCCGACGGTGCGGTCGCCGATGGTTATCAGGAATTTCTTGCTGCCTACGGCCGGAAACTTAAGGACGCGCCCGATCGCCTCATCCAGTTTTATGCCGCTTAGGTCAAGCTTGCCGGAATCGTCGCCTTGCCTGGTGACTTCGCGGGTCATCCTGGGCGGCTTGCCGAACAGGACTTCCATAGGCAGGTCCACGGGCATATCCTTGAACAGACGATCTTTCACTACCAGCCGTTCATTCCCGGTTATCTTGCCGACGACGGCGAACGGACAACGCTCGCGCTCGCAGATCTCACGGAAGCGCTCCAAGTCGTCCGGAGCGATGCCGAGGACGTAGCGTTCCTGGGCCTCGTTGCACCAGATTTCCAAGGGTGACAGGCCGGGTTCGGCGCTAGGGATGTCGCGCAGTTCGAACACCGCGCCGCGGCCGGAATCATGCACCAGCTCCGGCAGAGCGTTGGACAGGCCGCCGGCGCCGACGTCGTGGATGGTGATTATCGGATTCTTGTCGCCCAGCGCCCAGCAGGCATCTATGACCTCGTTGGTGCGCCGTTCGATTTCGCCGTTGCCGCGCTGCACGGATGCGAAGTCCAGCTCGGCATCGCGGTTACCCATGCCGGTGCTGGAAGCCGCCCCGCCGCCCAGTCCGATCAGCATGGCCGGGCCGCCGAGCTGGACGACCAGCGAGCCCGGTTCTAGGCGGTTCTTCTTGACATGCCCGTCGCGTATGTTGCCCAGGCCGCCGGCTATCATTATCGGCTTGTGGTACCCCCAGATCTCGCCATCGACCCTCTGTTGATAGGTACGGAAGTAGCCGGCCAGGTTAGGGCGACCGAATTCGTTTGCGAATGACGCGCCGCCGATGGGCGCCTCCAGCATGATGTCCAGAGCGGAAACTATGCGTTCCGGCTTGCCGTAAGGCTTTTCCCATGGCCGCGCGGCTCCGGGGATCTCCAGGTCCGATACGCTGTAGCCGGCCAGGCCCATCTTGGACTTTGCCCCGCGTCCGGTGGCCGCTTCGTCGCGGATCTCGCCGCCTATGCCGGTGGCCGCGCCCGGTACCGGAGCTATGGCGGTGGGGTGGTTATGGGTCTCAACCTTGATGACGCTGTGGACAGGTTCCTTATGGTAGGCGTACGAACCGTCTTTGCCGGGGAAGAAACGCCCTGTCTCGGGCCCGCGCAGAACGGCCGCATTGTCACTGTAAGCGGAAAGCACGTCCTGACCGCTCTTTTCATAAGTGTTTTTGATCATCTTGAACAGGCTCTTGGGCTGCCTGCGGCCGTCTATGGTCCATTCGGCGTTGAAGATTTTGTGACGGCAATGCTCGCTGTTCACCTGCGCGAACATCATCAGTTCCACGTCGGTAGGATTGCGTCCGAGCGCACCGTAAGCGTCGCATAGGTAATCTATCTCGTCTTCGGCCAGGGCCAGGCCCAGATCACGGTCCGCGGCTTCCAGGGCGGCTTTGCCCTTCCCTATGACGTCTATGGCGGCCAGCGGCTCCGGTTCGGTAGCTATGAATAATACCGCCGCATCCTGGAAATCATCCATGACCGTCTCGGTCATGCGGTCGTGCAGTTCGCCGCCCACGTCCTGGCGGTCCGCGGTCTTGCCGCCCTGGACGTAGTAGGCTATGCCTCTCTCCAGGCGCCTTATGTCCTTAAGGCCGGAGTTGTGGGCGATGTCGGTAGCTTTTGATGACCATGGCGAGATGGTGCCCGGGCGCGGCACCGTCAGATACAGGGCTCCCTTGCTTTGTCCCTTGAACGGCGTGCCATAACTGACCAGCTTCTCCAGCTCGGCCTTATCGGATGCCGACGGATTCTTGGCCGTGTCGGCGAAGTGTACGTATTCAGCCTGTACGCCGGTGATCGAACCGTCCACCGCCTTGAGCCGTTCCAGCAGTTTCTTGGCGCGGAAGTCCGACAGGGCCGCCACGCCCTTAAGGACGAGCACTAGCGGACCCCCAGGCTGTCGCCTTCATAGGTGATACCTTCGGACGTCATCACTACCTGCTTGGGCCCCTTTTCTACCTTTCCGGCTACCCAGGCCTTCAGATTCTGCTTGGCGGCCGCCTCGACCACCTTGCCGGCCTGGCCTGCCGGTACGTACACCGCGTAGCCGGCGCCCATGTTGTAGTTGCCATACATCTCTTCCTTGTCGTTACCGGCCTGTTCGGCTATGAAAGCGAATACCTCGTGGGCCGGTGGTATCTCGTTGATCACGTAAGTGAAGTCCGCTTCGGCACGCATCAGCTTGCGCCAGCCGTGGCCGGTTATATTGGACAGATAGTGTATGTCCACGCCGGTGTCCTGCAGGGCTTTCACCAGGCCGGCGTAAAGATGCGTGGGTCTAAGCGCCGCTTCGCCCAAGGCGGTACCGTCGGCCAGCTTTGTCTGGTAGCCGTCGGGCAACCGTTCGGCGAGTTCGCGGATCAGGCTGATGCCGTTGGCGTGGACGCCGCTGGATTCCACAAGTACTATGGCGTCGCCGTCCTCCAGGTCCTTGCCTTGCACCAGGTACTCCGGCTTGTCAATCACGCCGAAGGCCGAACCAGCGAACTCCAGGGCGCCGGGCGCGACCACGCCGGACAGCGCCTGCGTCTCGCCGCCACCCCATACCACGCCGGCTTCGTCGCAGGCCGCGCGCCAGCCTTTTATGAAATCTCCGGCGAGTTTCTTATCCGTCAGCCATTCGTATGAGCTTGATGACCAGTAGGCGTTCAGGACCACGGGCGTGGCCCCGACGCTTACCAGGTCGTTGATGATGCAGGCTACCGTGTCCTGGGCTATGGCGGCGAAATAGGACTTGCCGGTCTTTTCATAGACGGCCTGGGCGATCAGGCTCTTCGTGCCCAGCCCCTCTTGCACGAAGGCGCCCCAGCGGTCGCCCATCTTGAATACATAAGCCGATTCGCCGCGCGTCCCTTCGACTTCTTTGAAGCCGGGCGGCATGTTACCAGCGGTAGCCAGGCCTTCTTTCTGGGCCAAAACTTTCATGGGGTCAGCTTGAGAATAGTTAACAGACTGGTGGTAATCAAGTTTTTGCGCCACGCCGACTCCTCTTATGGATTTATTGTACAAGAAAAAAATTATGCTTGCCAGTGGTGGGAGAAACGCTTAAGATGTAAGTAGATGGACACCAGGCGCGAACAGGGTCATATACCGGTTTCTCGTTCCTGTGGAACGGGCGGCGCTTGCGGCCATACGCCCGAGACGGTAGACGTGGCCGATCACTTCAAGGAAAAGTGCGCCGTGTTCGGCATCATAGGAAAGAAATTCGACACTAAGACGGGCCTGGAAGCGGCCCGTCTTACATTTTACGGGCTGTGGGCTCTCCAGCACCGCGGCCAGGAAAGTTCCGGCATCGTGAGCAGTGACGGACACGGCCTGCACCGCCACGCCGCCCCCGGCCTGGTGGCCACCGTATACCGCGAAGAAGACCTGGAGCAACTGCCCGGGCATCTGGCCATAGGCCACAACCGGTACTCCACTTCGGGTGGCACGGACGAGTGTTACGACCAGCCTTTCTTAGACCGCAAACACAACATAGCCCTGGGGCACAACGGCAACCTGCCGGACACTTCCAAGCTGGAAGCCTTCCTCAAGGAACGCGGCGTCAAGATGGACAAGCTCAACGACACTTCCATGATGGTGGCTGCCATCAGCTGTTATATGGACGACGGCCTCAACATCGTAGAGGCGATCAAGAAGGCTTGGCCCCTGTTCACAGGGGCCTTTTCAATCGTGGCCATGGATAAGGATACGCTGGTGGCGTTCCGTGACGAGTGTGGCATACGCCCCCTGTCCATCGCCAAGATAGACGGCGGCTATGC
>DASUOD010000037.1:0-5509 GCA_036276795.1 Saccharimonadales bacterium (SeqCode) | reverse complement strand
TGGTGATGTGGCCGTTCACTATGGCCGAGCCGTTGTACTGCAGTACGTCGCCGCTCGCCAGGCCGGACAGGGTCAGGGTGGTGCCCTGGAGGCTGGCGATGGTCGGGTTGGGGTACGTGCCCGTCAGGTCGCCGCCGGCGGCAGAGCCGGAGAAAGCACAGTTGTTAAGCGTCTGAAGACACACCGTATCCGTCGAGCCGCCGGCGATGGACGGGAATTCGATGATCGCGTCGCCGGCACCGGTCGGATTGACCGCCCTAAGGATGGTCTGGCGGGTAGAACTGTTATTGGCCAGGTAGATATTGCCGACCGTGGTGCCGGCGACGCCCACGGTCAGGCTGCCGCCGTTGACGTTCAGGGCATCGGCCACGGTGGTGGTACCGTTCAGGGATATGGCGCCGGTACCGGTGCTGAAAGTGCCCGTGCCGCTGATGGCGAAATTGCCGCTAGCCTGGGTGTAACCTGTTATACCGCTAAGGGCGCCCCCGGTGGTCACGCTCAATCCCGCGGATGTCAGCCCGAAGGTTCCGGTGGCATTGCCGATGAAGGTGTTGGCCGTACCGCTTACGTTGATGTTGGTGGCGCCGACGATCGTAGCGCCGTTGCTGACACTCAGACCGCCGCTCAAGGTCGTTAATCCGCTGGTGACGTCCACGGTACCGCCGAACGTCGCGGCGCCGGTGCCGACGGTGAACGTGTTCGAGCCGGTCACGGTGGTGGCGCCGTTCAGGCTGACAGCACCGGTACCCGTGCTGAAAGCACCGGCGCCCACCTGGGTTATGTCCCCTGTTACGGAAGCGCCTCCGGACGTTATGGTCAGAGTGTCGTTGAAATCGGAGGTGCCGCTGACGTTCAGGGCACCGTTGATATCCAGCAGATAGCTGGCGCCGGGAGTCGCGGTACCTACCCCTACGCTGACGCCGTTGTCGTACAGCAACGAATTGCCTATCTCGTTGCCGGCGGCGTTGGTGAACTTGGTAATGTAATTCTGGGTGCCGCTGGTAGCCGTCACCGAACTGCCGCTACCGAAACAGTTGCCAAGCGTCAGCAGACACACGGTGTCCGTAGCCGCGCTGGAAGCCGGTATGTAGATGGTCTGATTCTGGCCTGCCTGCGCTATGGCCTGGACCGTGGTGATGTAAGTGTTGTTGCTGGCGTCGGCCAAGTTAAGACTGCCCGACGTGGTTCCTGCTACACCGATGGTAAGCCCGCCGGATCCCCTTATCGTAGCGCTGCCGTCGGCCGTGATGTTGCCGGAGCCGTCGACCGTGAAACTGCCGCCGAAGACCTCCAGCGAGCCAGCCTGCACCAGGGCCGTGGTGGTGATGTTGTTCGTGGTCGATATGGCCCCGAACCCGTTGTTGATGGAACCGCTTATCAGGACTCCGGTATGGGTGATATTGTCCTGGACCTGCAGAGGCAGGGTCTGGCTCAAGGACGGAACGCCGCTGCCATCCGTCACCAGCGTAGCGTCGGCCAAACTGTTGGTAGCCAGTATGGTGCCCGAACCGTTGCCGTAGAGGATGCCATTGGCGGTGAAACTACTGGATCCGGTACCACCGTTAGCTATGCTAAGCGTCCCCGTGAAGAAGTCCGGGTCGTTGCGATCGACCGTACCGCTGGAAAGCAGGCCGGCGGCGTCGCTCTGCACCAGGCCCAGCCCGAGGCTACCCAGCTGCACGCTGCCCGTTATGTCGGCCCCGCCGCTGGTCACCGTCAGTTGGCCGTTGAGAGTCAGCCCTCCGAAGGTAGGCGTCGAGGATGCGGCTATGCTCTGCGGCAACGATAGAGTGACGTTGCCAGTGCTGGACGAGACCGTCACCTGGTTGGCGGTACCCTTAAGGCTCCGGACATAGCTGGTGGATATACCGTTGATACGCTGGAGCACAGAGTCCGCAACTGCCAGTTGGTTATTTACAACACTTAGGCTGTTGTCAAGATTAATTACCCCTGTAGAACCCCCTATGGAAGCTACGTGTTGTGGAAATGGCTGCGGCGCCAGGCTGATGAAGTCAGAACCGTTGTAATAAGCCGGTGCCTTGGTGTTCTGGTCGAAGTAAATCTCACCGGTCTGCGGCTGCGCGGGCGCGGTGGTCGGAGCCAGCACCAGAGAGTCGGCCACTTTCAGCTGGCCGTTGATGGACAAGCTGTCAGCCTGCCCGACTTCCAGCTGCGGATTGGACGATATGCTACTGAGCGACAGCTTACTGCCCACGGCGTAACCGGATACTTTCTGTTCAGGAGTCTGTTTGGCCTGGTTGCCGCTGCGCCCGATGAACATGAAGCTCAGCCCCCCTATCAGCATGATGATGACCATGGCGAAGCTGGTGACCATCAGCGCAGCCCGGTTCAGGTTGAACGGCGAGAAGCCCTTACGGGGGCGTGTCTCATCTTCCGGCGGTTGGACGGCGGCTGAGAACGGATCATTCTCCAGTTCGTTGCCGGATTCCAGGGACTCATCGGCCTCCGGCAGTGTCGGCAAGGACTGCGCTTCAGCCGAAGCCGTACGGGCTACCGAGGATTGGGCCGTGGTATCTGGAAGCGTTTCCGGTTCCGGGGTAGACACCTCTGAAGCCACAGGCTGGGGTTCGGGTTGGGGTTGGGGAGCTGGAGCTCCCAGTGCTTCCGATAACTCCTGGGGCTCCGGTGTTTCGAGGGACTCGGCGGGCGGCTCAGCGACCGGGGGCTGCTTGACTACCGTGACCGGTACGGGCTCCGGTTCGGTCGCGACCGGTTGGACAGGAGCAGGCGCGGGAGACGGCTCAGGGATAACGGCAGGCTCTGGCACCACCGGTGGCGGGGCGGTAGCGACGGGCGCGAGCGGCGGTACGGAAACCGGGGCCTGGATGGCAGCCGGAGCGATAGGTTCCGGGGCCGGAACGGGGTCTACGGGCTCGAGCGGCGGAGCGGGAGCGGCGGGAGGGGGCGTCGGGGACGGCGCGGCATCGGTACCCACCGCCGGCGGTTCAAGGATAGAAGCCGGTACACCGCCCCGCTCGTCCGCCAGCACCAGCGGCTCGTGAAGCACATGGCTCCCCATCATGGCCGCCGCTATGCGGTGGAATTCCCGGCCCAGGGCGGATTCCATGCGGCCGGCCCTTTGAGCGGCCTGGGCCCGCAGATGCCGTTGCAATTGTTTGCGGCAGGCCGGCGAACACGTCTTCGCATCCCTTCGAGCCTTGAAGGGACTTTTACAAATCTTGCAGGTTTTGATTTTCTTTGAGGCCATGTTCGGTTTTGTGATTTTTTTGTTTCTTCGCGGCGTCACGAATAAATCTAGTGTTCAGTATCGGATATAAACGTGACGGTGTCAACCTGTTAACGTGACACACTTAACCTGTTAGAAATGTGTCTGCCGCGCCTTGCCCAAGCCCCTTTTTCGGGTCGATTCCGCACAAAAAATGTGTCACACTTTTTGCCTCTATATGACCGGTTTACACCGTAGAAACACGCGCACCCACGCGTATAGGCGATCTGTGCCCCGGTCTTTTCCGGCTTTGGCGCCAACACGGCCGGCAAGCGTGTGCGGCCGGTATTCCGCCATGAAATCATCATGAGTTTTCCACAGGCATAAGCGCTTTTTTTGACACGTGTTCCGCACAAATTAACCCGTCAGGACGGCCACTTCGTTGGCGGGGATAGCCCCGGACACCTACGATTGATATAATCATAACCGGCATGCGCAAGAAGTTTTACGCCGTACTACTGTTGATCGGGTTGATTACGACCCTCGCGGCGTTCGGTCTGTCCAAGGCCGCCGCGGCCTCGGCGAACATCTCGCGCTCCTATCGCGCCGGCGAAGCCGTCCGGGGTGGCAGCATAGTCAGTCTGGACCCCAAGAAGCAGGACTACGTGGTACCGGCCGACATCAGCAATGGCAGCCAACTGCTAGGGATAGCCGTCAGCAGGGACGGTTCGCTCATAGCCGTCGATCCCAGCGATGCGGCAGGAACCGTGCAAGTCGCCACCTCGGGCAGCGCCACGGCCCTTGTGAGCACCCTGAACGGCCCTATAGCCGTCGGCGACCAGGTCGCGGTGTCGCCTTTCAGCGGCGTAGGCATGAAAGCCTTGCCGGGCTCACGGGTGATAGGTCTGGCCCAGACCGCGTTCAACGACGATACCCCCGGCGGCACGACCGAGCGGATCAAGGATAGGGACGGCAGGACCACCTCCGTAAAGGTGGGATACACCCAGGTGAGCATCGCTATCGGCACCAATGCCACGGTACTCAGCGAAGGCAACCTGAACGCCCTGCAGAAAGCCGTCAAGTCCGTCACGGGCCGCACCGTGTCGCCGCTACGGGTGGCATTGAGCCTGGCGGTAGCCGTGATAGCCGTGCTGGCTCTGGTAACGCTCATCTACGCGTCGATTTATGGGAGCATCGTTTCCATCGGCCGCAACCCCTTGGCCAAGTACGCCGTGTTCCGGACGCTGGGGTCGGTGATGGCCCTGGCCCTACTGACCGCCGTCATCGCCGGCACCACCATCTATTTCTTGCTCAAATAACGAATTAACAGATGCGAATGACCACCATTGATGTATCATATACATCAGCATTCGTAGACTTTTTTGAACACTTAATCGGGTACTCTCCCGGAGGCCGTGCGGGCATGGCGACACTTGTATTCCCCCTGTTTTTCCGTTAGAATACTCCGGTAGTTTTAACGCCGGGGGCATAGCTCAGTTGGCTAGAGCACCTGCTTTGCAAGCAGGGGGTCCAGGGTTCGAGTCCCTGTGCCTCCACCATGACACAGCGGCGGTATGCACCGCCCATGCTACAAGGGCGGCTAGCTCAGTGGTTAGAGCGCTTCACTGATAATGAAGAGGTCCCAGGTTCAAATCCTGGGTCGCCCACCATAGTTATAAAGGAGAATGAGCGTTATGGGCAGTATGGAAGGCCTGCATGGCGATTGGCAGCACATGACGGGCGAAGAGGTCGCTGGTGCCCTGGAGAAAGGCGCACGGGCCCTGGAAGCCGCAGAAGCGGCGGAGATCGCAGAGGAAGAGTCCGTAGCAGCAGAAGAGGCTGCCCTGGCTACGGGCGGCGAAGCGGCGGTAGAGTTAGAGGCTGCAGCGGCTATGGTACGGACCGAGGTGCTAGAGCCCCTGGACGAAGCCGGGCGCGATGCACTCTGCCGCGAGATAGCCACCGACATGGACAGGCCGCACGTGACGGTCGACGAACTGGAGCCCGGCCCTAACGGCCAATACATAACCGGATCGCCCGGCGCCTGACGCATGGCCAGCCCGGCCGGCCGAATTGGCCGAAACTAAAAGAGCGCCTCTCGCACGGGCGCCCTTCTTTATCGAAGTTAAAAACCTCTGCAGTGCAACCAACGTCAGCCCAAAGGTTCAGAACTGGCTTGTCGTCCGGTAGACCGGCAAGTGAATCGTCAGATCTGATTTACGATTCATCGACATCGACCTAGCTCGCAAGGGATTGCTCCCAAGCTGCTAGTTTTACTCCCTAGAAAGGAGGTAATCCATCCGCACGTTCCCGTACGGATAC
>DASUOD010000036.1:0-9042 GCA_036276795.1 Saccharimonadales bacterium (SeqCode) | reverse complement strand
ACTTCGCTAACGTGGTGGACGACCACGACATGGACATCACTCATGTGATGCGCGGCGAGGAAATCATCCCGTCCACGCCCAAGCATCTCCTGCTGTACCGGGCGCTGGGTTTCGAAGCGCCGGTGTTCGCGCACCTGCCGGTCATCAACGGCTCCGACGGAAAGAAGCTTTCAAAGCGGACGGGCGACACCAATGCCTTGAATTACCGCGACAAAGGCTACCCGCCGGAAGCATTGCTTAATTTCCTGGCTCTGCTGGGCTGGAATGACGGCACCGAACAGGAAATCTACGGACTCGAGGATATGACCGGCAAGTTCGACCTGAAAGACATCAACGCCAGCCCGGCGGTGTTCGACCCCAGACGCCTGGACTGGGTGAGCGGCCATTGGATCCGTGAAAGGATCGGGCTTGACGGCCTGTACGCGCGCGCCGAAGGCTTCTGGCCGGACTCTGCTTCCGGACACGGCGACGACTACAAGAAACGCGTGCTGAGCCTGGTGCGCGAGCGGTTGAAATACTTCGCGGAACTGCCGGAGCTGACAGGGTTCTTCTTCGCCGATCTGCCGGTGGATCCGGAACTCATCTCCGGGCATAAGCAGCTTAAGAAACTATCCGGTGCCGAGCTGGAAAGTCTGCTGGAACAAGCCGGAGCCAGCCTGGAGCAGAGCGATTTTTCCGTCGATGACCTCACCGGGCGCCTGAACGACCTGCTGGATACGACCGGGCAGAAACCGGTGGTGCTCTTCAGTCTGATACGGATCGCAACCACCCAGGCTCCGGCCAGTCCCGGGCTGGCGGACACTCTGGCCGTGCTCGGCAAGGAACGCAGCCTGCAGCGCTTGCGTACCCAGTTGGACGCCCTGAAATAGATTGGTCTAAAACCTTAAGCGTTGATACAATGTAGGGCATGGATTCCGACCTTAGGCCGGCCGGCAAAAAAGAAAACCAGGTCTTCCGGACGCCAGAAGAAGTGGCGGCCGATGACCCGCCACCAGTACCCCAGAAGACCTTGGAGGTAGAACCCGCTATGCCAAAGAACAAACCGAGTTGGAAAGAAAAGCTTACGCTGCATTGGCCGCCAGGCAAGAAAGAATATATGACGGCACTGGCTGTACTGTTGCTTATCGGCGCAGGCATCGGCGCCTACGCCCTCTTGCACAAGCCTGAGCCAGCCACTATCAAACCGATACCCAAGGTCACGCCCAAGACTAAGACCGTGCCGTCCACGCTAACCGGCCTGCCCGTGGACCCCATAGTCAACAAGCGGACAGTCACCGGAGTCATGGTAGAGAACAGCCTGGCGGCGCGGCCGCAAGCCGGCCTGGGTAACGCAGGGGTGGTATTCGAAGCCATCGCCGAAGCCGGCATCACGCGTTTCCTGGCGCTGTACCAGGATACCGCGCCTAAGAACGTGGGGCCCATCCGCAGCGCAAGGCCTTATTACGTAAAATGGGCCCTGGGCTTCGACGCCGGCTACGCCCACGTGGGCGGCAGTCCGCAAGCCCTGGCCAACATCAGGCAGTGGCACGTACGCGACCTGGACCAGTTCGGCGCCCCGGGATCATACCACCGCGTCGCCAGCCGGGCAGCCCCGCACAACGTCTATACCTCGATGGCTGAGCTGAACAAGCTGGAAGTCGAACGCGGCTACGTAACCAGCAAGTACACCGGTTTCGCCCGCAAGAAACAGGCCGACAAGCATCGGCCCAAGCCCAAGGCCGCCAGCATACGGCTTAATATATCCGGCCCGGATTATAATGTGCGCTACAATTACAGCCCCCGGTCCAACTCCTACAAGCGCATCATGGGCGGGGCGGCGCATGTGGATACCAATACCAAGATGCAGATCCATCCCACCGTAGTCGTAGTGCTTGTCATGTCGTATAAACTGGAAGCCGATGGCTACCACTCCTCCTACAGCACCATAGGCGACGGCCCGGTCTACGTATTCCAGGACGGTGGCGTCACCAAGGGCAAGTGGTACAAGAAAGGCAAGGCCAGCCAGTTCGTATTCAAAGATAAATCCGGTAAGATCATAAAACTCAACCCCGGCTATACCTGGTTGACGGCCTTAGCGGGCACCGACCGCGTCAGCTATACGCCTTAAGCGACCATGGATAACCTAGAGAAGCTCCGTCGTCGCGCCCGCCTGTATCTGTTCGGCCTGGTCATGTTGGAGAACACCTTCGTCATAGGCGCCGGATGGGCATTATATAGTTACACCGGCCTGGGCGCCTTGCCCAGCCTGGTCATTACCGTGCTCCTGGGACTCATACTGACACTGGTGCTGGCGCGTGTGGCCGGCAGCTTCCTGACGGAGCCGTTGAAAGCCTTATGGCAGGCCATACTCCATCTGAGTCCCACGGAACAGGGCGTGGCGGCGCCGAACATCGAAACCCTGAAGTTCGGGCGTGAACTGGTAGCCGGTCTAAGCGCCCAGGTATACCAGCTGGCCAGCACCGCGCAGAGCGCAGCCGTCGAGGCCGGCAAACAGACGAGCGACCTAAGTCATAACTTCGTCGCGCAGAACCTGCCGCTGCCCATGCTGATCTTGGACGAGTCCGAGACCATCAGGTTCGCCAACGAGACGGCGGCCCGGTATATAGGCATCAAGGCCGAAGACATGACAGGCAAGAACGTCTACATGGTGCTGGATATGTCGTTCCCCAGCCAGGACACCTTCGACTCCTGGCTGAAATCGGTCAAGATCAAGAACGCTACCGCCACCATGAGCTGGGAAAGGGTCAGGCTGAACGTGCGGGATAACCACCCGGTACGGCTGTTCGACCTGGCGGCCTACTACAACCGGGGCAACACCGATGGCAACGCCACCATGCTGGTACTGTTCGACCATACCAAGGAATACTCGCAGGACGAGCAGGCCGTAAGCTTCATGGCGCTGAGCGTCCACGAATTGCGCACCCCGCTTACTCTGCTACGCGGCTACATAGAAGTATTCGAAGAGGAGATAGGCAGTAAGCTGAGCGATCCGGACCTGCAGAGCTTCATGCTGAAGATGCACTCGCAGGCAGAACAGCTCACGGACTTCGTGAACAACATCCTGAACGTGGCCCGCGTGGACGACGATCAGCTGGAACTGCAGCTGCAATCCGAAGACTGGCCCACCGTACTCAAGAGCGCCATAGAGAGCATGAGCCTGCGCGCCAAGGTCAGGCAGATAACCCTGCAGTGCCGCATAGCCCGGGATCTGCCGCCGGTAGGCCTGGACCAGATCAGCGTCCGCGAGGTCATCAGCAACCTGATAGACAATGCCATAAAGTACAGTGGCACCAGCAAGGTCATAAACATCAATACCTATCTGAACAAGGACGGCCTCGTAGAGACCACCGTGCAGGACTACGGTCTGGGGATTTCCAGCAGTATCATGCCCAACCTGTTCACCAAATTCTATCGCGACCATCGTAACCGCGCCCAGATCGGCGGCACCGGCCTGGGCCTGTACCTGTCCAAGGCCATCATCGACGCCCACGGCGGCAATATCTGGGTACGCAGCAAGGAAGGGCAGGGCTCTACCTTCGGATTCACGCTCGTGCCATACGAGAAGCTGGCCGAGGCCAAGAAGCAGGGCGGCGAGCTGGAAATAACCCGTAGCGCACACGGCTGGATAAAGAACCACTCGTTGTACAGAAGATAGGACTGATATAATAAACGCCATGGCCGACCAACCCGCCCAAGCCTCATCCGCACAGCCCGCCCAGGCCGGGCGCAAGGTGCTCTGCATAGAGGATGAGCGTTTCATCAGCGAGCTTTATGAACGGGTCCTGACCAAAGGCGGCTATCACGTTGACACCATCGCCGACGGCAAGGAAGCGCTGGAAGCCGCGCAGAAGAACGACTACGACATCATCCTGCTGGACCTTATGCTGCCGAACCTGTCAGGAATCGAGATCCTGCGCGCGCTAAAAGACCCTTCGCGCCAGCCGCCGCTCAAGGCAAAGATCATAGTCACCACCAACCTGGAACAGCGCGAGGACGTCCGGGCCGACATCGAAAAGCAGGCCGACGGCTACATCGTGAAGGCCGAACTTACGCCACACGAGCTGGTCGACCTGCTCGACAGCATCCGCTGACCATAAGCTTGACGCGGGTGTATAATGATAAGCAGGAAGGCATACCACGGTCCCTGCTTTACCTCTTAATCCAAGCTATCAGTTTCAAGGCTTTAAGGGCTCAGCTCCGAACGGTAACCAAGCCCGCCGCAGAAGCTCCAACTTACAAACCCGTTTACTGACCCCTGTCAGTTCTATTCTTATTACTTTATTTAGTGAGGAGCTTGGGATATGAAGACTTCCATCTTGAACGAAAACGACGTGCAGATCGCTTCGATACGGTTCTGCCACGACTCTAACGAAGTACGGTTCGAAAGTTACCCGCGGCGCATCATCTACCGCGGCCGTGAATACGTACTGGCTTAAGGGACAAACATGAAACATCAGGAGAAGGAACTATGCAAGACGATCCTAAGACTGTGGCCGCAGGCGACGGCGTGTCGGTCCACAGCGGTTTTCCCAACCCGGCCGCCGACGCAGGGCAAGGGTACGGCTTAAGCCTGGACTTTAACAAACTGCTGGTGCGCCATCCGTCCAGCACCTATATGTTCCGCGTGGCGGGGCATAACTGGGCTTCTTTGGGCCTGTACGACGGCGACGTGGCCGTTATAGACCGCGCTCTGCAGGCCGGTCCGGGCGACCTGCTGGTGGTCTGGCAGGGCGGGTCGTCGCGGCTGTGCCGCCAGTCCCAGCTGACGCCGGAAGACAAGCCCTGGGGCGTGGTCACGGCCGTCATCCACCGGTACCGTAAGCCATGAGCACCATCTTCGCCCTCATAGACTGCAATAACTTCTTCGTAAGCTGTGAGCGGCTGTTCCGGCCGGACCTGGAAGGCCGGCCGGTGGTGGTCCTGAGCAGTAACGACGGCTGTGCGGTGTCGCGGTCGGCCGAAGCCAAGGCCTTAGGCATACCCATGGGCGCGCCGGCCTTCAAGTACAGGCAGCTGTTCGAACGCGAAGGCGTGGTCCGGTTCAGCGCCAACTTCGAGCTTTACGGCGACATCAGCCGCCGCATAACCCACCTGCTCACCGGTATCACGCCGCGCACGGAGGTCTATTCGGTGGATGAATCCTTCCTGGACCTGAGCCAGCTGGAAATCGCCGATTACACGGCGCGGAGCAAGGAAGTGCGTAGCCGCTTGCTTAAAGAGGTCGGCATACCTGTGTCCATAGGCATCGCGCCCACCAAGACGCTCGCCAAGCTGGCCAACAGCCGCGCCAAGCGGGACGATACGCTAGGGGGCGTGCTGGACCTTATAAACATAACCGATGAAGCCCTCGCGGGATATCTTCAGAAGGCCCCTATAAAAAGCATCTGGGGCATCGGTTGGCGGTTGGCGCCCAAACTGCAGGCCGAAGGCATACATACCGCGCACGACCTGTCGTTGACGGATCCCCGGCGCGCCGGCCAGCTCATGGGCGTGCACGGGCGCCAGCTGGTGGCCGAGCTGAACGGGCAGCCCTGCCACGCCCTGGAGCCTTACGGCCGCGTCCGGCAGACGGTCATGAAAGGCCGGATGTTCGGCGAAGATACGGGCAGGTTCGACGTCGTAGAGGCCGCCGTGTCCAGCATGACGGCCCGCGCGGCTTTTGCGCTACGCCGCGACGGCTTGGCCGCCCACGGCGCCTCCTTAAGCCTTAGCACGGACCGCCACAAGCCCGGCTACCGCCGCCAGCAGTATGGGGTGCGCTTCAACGCGCCCACGGCCGACACCGGCCTCATATCTTCGGAACTCATAAAGGCCGCGCGGGCCGGATTCAACCCGGCCGCCCGTTACCACCGCGCCAACGTACTCCTGTACGACCTGGTGCCGGACCACACCTTCCAGGCCGACCTGTGGGGCGATAGCGATCCCAGCGCCTCGCGGGCTGCCCAGGACCGCTTGCAGGCACTAGACAGCATCAACGACCGCTATGGCAAGCGGACCCTGCGCTACGCCGCGGAAGACCTCAGCCAGGCCTGGCACCCCCGCCAACGCCTCCGCAGCCCCAGGTACACTACGGAGTGGGACGAACTGCCTGTCCTATACGCCAACTAGTGATAATGGTGACCCCGGCGGGATTCGAACCCGCGATCTTCTGGATGAGAACCAGATATCCTGGACCACTAGACGACGGGGCCAAATTGCGGCTGGATGTCAGGCCGGAATATCTTATCACATCTGTTAGACCGCGTCTATCGCCCGGGGCGATTGCACGCACACGCTTGCTGATGAGCGACTATTCATTGACTATTCATTGAATAGTCGCCATTGGTGGACGTACGTTGGGCAAGCGATCAGCACTAAGCGTAAGCGTCAAAAACAAAATTTTGCTACACTTTAGGTTATGGGTTTATTCGGTGGGCTTAAGAAGGGCTCGGAAGCCAAAGGCCGGTCCAGGCTGCCGGCGGATCTGCGCGACGACGCGTCCAAGTTCAAGGTCATACTCGACAACATCGAGGACGGCGTCGTACTCATCGACGGCGAAGGCGCGATCCAGATGATCAACCCCGGCGCGGGCAAGATGTGCGGCTGGCCGGTGGAAGAAGCGACCGGCATAGACGTGGCCAATGTCATAAGGCTCGTCAACGACAAAGGCGAAGCGCTGCAGGACATCGAGAACCCGTTCCGGCAGGTATTCAACGACGGTAAGAGCTGCCGGTGCGACGTCATACTTATGACGCGGGATAAGAAACAGGTCGCCATCAATATCAACATATCGCCCCTGCTGGACGCCAACAAGACCGTGACGGCGGCGGCGGCCGTATTCCGCGACGTCAGCCAGGAACGGGCCGAACAGAAGCAGCGCGCCGACTTCATCAGCACCGCCAGCCACGAGATGCGCACGCCCGTGGCGGCCATAGAAGGTTATCTGGCCCTGGCGTTGAACGACAAGGTATCGACCATAGACAGCCGGGCCAAAGGCTATCTGGAAAAGGCCCACGCTTCGACCCAGCACCTTGGCCAGCTGTTCCAGGACCTGCTAACCAGCGCCAAGGCCGAGGACGGGCGGCTATCCAGCCACCCCGTGGTCGTGGAAGCGGGCGATTTCGTCGAGAAACTGACCAGCGACCTGCGGCTGGTAGCCGAGAAGAAAGGCCTCTTCGTGGAGCTGGAAACCGGCAGCAGCAACGTCATCAACGCCACCAAGGAAGCGGGGGGCGGTGAGCGCGTGGTCAGGCCCCTGTACTACGTGCACGCAGACCCGGACCGCCTGCGGGAAGTCATCACCAACTTGTTCGACAATGCCGTCAAATATACGCCCGAAGGCAAGATCTCCCTGGGCATCACCGGCAACGACCAGGTGGTCCAGTGCTACGTGAAGGACACCGGACCCGGCATCCCGGCCGAGGACCTGCCGCACCTGTTCCAGAAATTCTACCGCGTGGATAACTCCTCTACCCGCACCATCGGCGGTACCGGCCTGGGCCTGTTCATCTGCCGGAAGATAATCGAGCTGTACGGCGGACGCATCTGGGCCGAAAGCGAGCTGGGCAAGGGGAGCAGTTTTTACATAAACCTGCCGCGTCTGAGCACCCAACGGGCCGCAGCCATGCAGGCGGCCGAATCAGCCAAGACCACCGTGGAACCGACCACCACGGCACCTGCCGCGCAGAGCACCGCGCCGGCACCGGCGCCGGCCGGCACGCCAAGTACTTCCCCTCAAGGCTTCTCGTGATACAATGATGTTGAAGGTAAAGCATAAGCGATGTCGAAACTACTGTTAGTCGAAGACGACAACAATCTGCGGGAAATCTATGAGGCGCGCCTACAGGCCGAAGGCTACGAGATAGTGTCGGCCAAAGATGGCGAGGAAGCCCTGGTGATAGCCAAGGCCGAGAAGCCCGACCTGGTGATATCCGACGTCATGATGCCGAAGATAAGCGGCTTCGAAATGCTGGACATACTCCGCAACACCGATGAGCTGAAAGGCGTGAAAGTTATCATGCTGACCGCCCTGGGCCAGAGCGACGACCAGAAGCGTGCCGACAAGCTCGGCGCCGACCGCTACCTGGTCAAGTCGCAAGTGACCCTGGAGGACATCGTCAGGTCGGCTCACGAGCTATTGGGCGATCAAGAAGGCGGCGAAGCTGCGCCCGAAGCAGCAGAAACCCAGCCCCAGTCCCAAGCCCAGGATCAGCCTGCCACGGCCGCTGCTCCCGCACCAGCACCCGCACCCGCTCCGTCACCAGCTCCCGCACCGGCACCGGCCCCTGCACCAGGCGCAGATACAAGCAAGGATGTAGCCGAACCGGCCGCCCAGGAAGAGGCCGACGTCGAAGCCAAGATTGAGAATTTCGTGGCCGGCGCCACGAGCGAACCCACGCCCCCCGCGGCACCCGCGGCTTCCGCACAGCCCGCCCAGCAGCCCGCTCCGGCACCAGCTCCCGCGAAGACCGGCGGCAAAAGTGACGATAAAGCCAGCGATGACAGACTCATGGCCGATGCCGTAGAGCAACTGGTCGCCAGCACGGAGCAGGATGGCGCAAAGCCTTCACAGCCCCCGCAACCATCACAGCCGACATCCCCGACCACCATACCCGTGAACGTAGCTCCTTCGGACGACGCAGCCGCGGCCCCGTCTGATGATTCAGACGACAACGCCCCGGGAAGCAAGAAAATTATCAAACCCCTGGACAGTAAGCCAAAGAAAGATATCCGGGATTTACTGGCCGAAGAAGAGGCCAAGGAATCCCAGACCGTCCCAGGCGCCACCATACCTTCACTAAAGAACGATAGCGCCAGCCAGGAAGACAGGCCGGCCGGCGCGCCGATGCCGCCGCCCAGCCAGGCCGACGACGATAAACCGGCCGGTCAGTCCGACCCAGGCAGCATAGCACTGTAATAGCGCTGCGACCGTAGCGGCTGATAACATATGGTCATGCGTATCAATAGATTCGTAGCCCGGGCCACGGGCTTAAGCCGCCGCGCGGCCGACAAGGCCATAGAGGAGGGTAGGGTAAGAGTGGACGGCCAAACGGCACGCACCGG
>DASUOD010000035.1:0-2921 GCA_036276795.1 Saccharimonadales bacterium (SeqCode) | reverse complement strand
AGGCCCCAACACCGGCGGCATGGGTGTGGTCGCTCCGGTTCCCTGGGCGACCAAGAAACACATGGACTACGTAGGCCGGAACATAGTCCAGCCGGCCCTGGACGGTATGGCCAAGCGCGGATCAGATTTCACCGGTTGCCTGTACCCTGGCCTGATGATAGACGGCGACGACGTTAACGTGGTGGAATTCAACGCCCGCTTCGGCGATCCCGAAGCCGAGGTATATATGCGCCTGCTGGATAGCGACCTATACGACATCCTGAAGGCCTGCGCCGACGGCAACCTGGACCCATCGACCGTGAAGTGGAAGGATGGTTTCGCGGTATCGGTGGTCGCGGCCTCGCCCGGCTACCCGGGCAAATACCCCAAGGGCCTGCCCATAACCGGTATCGAAGAGGCCGAGAAGATGGACGGCGTAGTAGTCTTCCACGCCGGCACCGCCGTACGTGACGGCGAACTGGTTACCAACGGCGGCCGCGTACTGAACGTAACGGCCACCGGCTCCACGCTGGACGAAGCGTTAAGCAAAGCCTACGAAGCCATCAAGCTCATCGAGTTCGAAGGCATGCACTATCGCACTGACATCGGCCGCCGCTCTCATGACTGATCAGGATTGAGATAAGGAGGCCACTACAGGATTACTCAGGACGATTTTCAGGAAGCTCAGCTACTAGATAAAGCGTTTCGTCACCTTCATGTACTTCGCCCGGCGGACTAATTACAGGACTTTTCACAGTGTGGCCTGCGATTACTCTGCCGCCTTGCTCGGCCGCATGCGTATAAAAGTCCTCAATCTCTTTCGCTACTGTTTTAGGATGACGATGGTCTTCTCTCGTATTAGTACGAACATCCTTGACCGAGGGACCTTCAATTGGGCGTACTTCAAACGGCATAGCCTACTCCTAAACTTAAGGTAATTATACCATACTACTTTTGTGAATAATGTACAAAGATATTAATTAACTTCGCGTGAGAGAGTGCAGTTACCGCAATATTAAGGGTTGAGGATTGATTCCCACCCCTTTTCTTCGAGGGCGGCGTTGATTTCGGCGACGGCGTTGCTTTGCTTCTTCACGAAGCCGGCGTATTTGCCGGCGAGTGCTTCGTCCTGAAGCGCAAGGATGCGTACTGCCAGCAACGCACCGTTCTTAGCGCCGTTCTCGGGCATGGTGGCAAGCGGTATGCCCGACGGCATCCTGATGTTCGACCAGAAGGCCTCGTGGCCGTGATGTTCGCGCTTGATTGGTATGGCTATGACAGGCAGGGTCGTTTCGGAAGCCGTCATTCCCGGCAGATGGGCCGAGCCGCCGGCGCCGGCGATTATCACCTTGATGCCGCGCTCTTTGGCCTCGCGGGCGTACTCGGACATCTTATCGGGAGTGCGGTGGGCCGACACCACCTTGACCTCGTTCGCTATGCCGAATTCTTCCAGCGTCTTGGCTGCCTGGCCCATAACGCCCAGGTCTCTATCCGATCCCATGATGATGCCGACTAAGGGGTTGCTCATTGTGTTTCCATTATACATCGATTAGCCGTCTTGCCTGCTCCGCGTTTTCGCGCGCCTCTTCCAGCGTGTCGGCCACGGCGGTGATGTGGCCCATCTTGCGGTCGATCTTGGTGGGGGATTTGCCGTACATATGCACGGACACGCCTTGTATGGCCTGGGCTTCGTCCAGCCCTTTGACTTCGGTAGGACCGTCCCGCTCACCGAGAATGTTGATCATCGCCGCCGCCGGTACTTTCAAATCCGTGGAGCCGAGTTCCATGCCGGTTATGGCGCGGACGTGCTGTTCGAACTGTGAAGTCTCGCAGGCCTCCATGGTGTAATGACCGGAGTTGTGTACCCTGGGTGCTATCTCGTTGACCAGGATGTTGTCATCAGCCGTCAGGAACATCTCTATTCCGAACACGCCGGCGCCCTCCAGATGCTGAGCGACAGATAAGGCCACCTCTTCGGTCCGTTTGACAGCGGCACCGCCTACGTCGGCGGGCGTGAACGTCTCCACGCAGATGTTTCGTTCATGAACGGTCTCGGTGATCGGATAACAGGCTACGTTGCCTCCTTGATCGCGGGCGACCATCACGGCCAGCTCTTTTTTGAACGGGACGAATTTCTCGGCGTAGAGATTATCGCCCAAGGTTTCCATGGCCGGGCCGATGTCTTCGGCCCTGGCGACGACGGCGTTGCCGCGGCCGTCGTAAGCGCCCATGCGGCTTTTGAGCAACATCTTGCCGTTGAATTTATCCAAGGCTTTCCGGGCCGATGCCGTATCTGTTATTTCGACAAAGTCAGCGATGGGCACGGCGTTTTTCCGCAGGAATTTTTTCTGTTCGTACTTATCCTGGATTAGGCGTACGGTCTTCGGCGCCGGGTCGACCGGCTTGCCGTTATCGACCAGTTCCTGCAAAAGACCGGCGTCCAAATGTTCGATTTCCACGGTTATAAAATCGGCCCGGGCGGCGAGTTCTTTCAAAGCTTCGTGGTCATATAGACCGCCGACTATCTGCTCGGCGCCGGCCTGGGCGGCCGGGCAGTTTTCGCCGGGGTCGAGCACTATCACCTTGAAGCCCAGCGGCAATGCTGCTTCGGTCAACATCCTGCCCAGCTGGCCGCCGCCAACGATGCCGATCGTCCCTGTTTGTGCCATATAGTAACTATACCGTACAATAGGGGTAATGGACACACCGGCGTTATCGAAGACCGACTTTTCCTTCCCCGGTCAGACCGCGGTGTATCACGGCAAGGTGCGCGACGTCTACACCGTAGACGGCAAGCTCATATCTGTCGCTACGGACCGTGTCTCGGCGTTCGACCAGGTACTGCCCCGCGCCATCCCTTACAAGGGCCAGGTCCTCAACCAGCTGGCGGCCCATTTTTTGGAGAAGACTGCCGACATCGTGCCTAATTGGCTCAAGGCCGT
>DASUOD010000034.1:0-3010 GCA_036276795.1 Saccharimonadales bacterium (SeqCode) | reverse complement strand
AACTGGAAACCGACCCGGACCCCAAGCTGGAGCTGCTGTATTCGAGCAAGCTGTACGTGCGCGAGATACTCCAGAACTTCATGACAAACGCTATCAAATACACCGCCAAGGGCCGTGTGACCCTGGCCGCCAAGCCCAATCCCAAAGGCGTGGAGTTCAGGGTAAGCGACACGGGCATAGGTATCAGCAAGAGCGACCAGGAAAGAGTGTTCGATAAGTTCTTCCGCTCAGAGGATTACCGTACCCGCGAAGCCAAAGGCACCGGCCTGGGGCTGTATGTGACCATGAAGCTGTCGCGCCTGGTGCATGCCGAGATCACCCTGGAGAGTGAGCTCAACCAGGGATCGACCTTCACCGTTTTCGTTCCGAACCTGCAATGATGATCAGGCTTCCGGCAGCTTGGGGATGACCCGCATAACGGGGATGCAGACGTTGCGGCCCTTCCAGATGACGTCGCGGAACTCGTACCGCCACATCGAGTAGTTCAATAGCCAGACATCATAAAGTGCGGCGAACGGCAGCAGCCACAGACCCTTCAGCAGGAAGCGGCGGTACGTCAGATTGAATATCCGTGAATACACCATGACGTTGGCGATTATGCTCAAGGCCGACAGACCGGCCGTCAGCCACTGTCCGACTACCAGCGAAGCCGCCAGCAAGGCGAAGGGCATGACTAGCACGGCCGACTCCGCCAGTCCTACCAGGGCGGTCATCTCGGGGCGCCGGTGCATCTGCAGGTAGCGTGTCCGTATGGCGGTGGCACGCTGTTCCCGGGGAGCCTTCACCGAGCTCACGCCCATCGCCGGGCCCGACATAAGGAAGCCGTACCCTTTGATATCGGCCAGCGCGCGCGCGAAGTAGCTTTCGGGTACCCCTCTGCGGCGTACGGCTTCGAAACCTCCCGCCCGCTCCAGCGCCTGGCGGTGGATCAGCCAGCAGGTGCTTAGGACCGGCGGGCGTCTGACCATCCGGCGCGGCAGGGTGAGCTCCCAGGCGTAGCGGTTGGCCTGCATGAACCATGATGACAGGCCGCCGCGCCTGGGCTCCGTATTATGCGGCAGTATGCTGATCATGCCCTTTTTCTTCTGCAGTAATGTCCTGACCAACGCGTCCAGGCTGCCTGGCTTGAATCGCACGTCCACGCCGCAGAACAGCAGTACGTCGCCGCTGGCCTCGTCGGCGAGTTTGTCGTAAGCGAAGTTCTTGGCAAGCCAGCTCTTGGGTGGTTCGTCGCCGGCTATGAATCGTACGCCCGCATGGGCGAAACCGCGTATTATCTCGGGGGTACGCTTGTTCTGCGAACAGTCGTCGAGCACCAATATCTCCAGCTTAGGGTAGGTGCTTGCTATGAGCGACCGCAGGCACTCCTCGAGGTCTTCGGTCTCGTTCCTGGCCGGTATGGCCACGGTCAGCGCCGGCAGTTCCTTATCGGTGAAAGGCCTGGTGAGCTCGGGCGGTCTGGCGGCCCGCAGGTTCCTGGTAGAAGTGAACAGTATGATATCCGACCCGATCAGGACTACGGCGGCCGTAAGGGCCCACCATTCGGCCGGACCTATGCCGTAATGGCGGCTCAGTACGGCCATGCCTGCCACGGCTGCCTGCCAAATGATGAGCCACGCGGCGGTCCGGCGCGAGGCATGGAACAGGTAGTCTTCCTGCACCCGTCCCGCCGCCACGCGCGCCAGGTTCATGCAGCGGTATACGGTGAGCAGGGCGATAAGGGCGGTCCATGCGGCCGGGTCCATGACCAGCAGGGCCAGCGACCCGGCGGCCAAAGCGGCTGCGAATGAAATCGCGGCGATCCTGCGGGCCTTCCATATGGGCAGCGTCCACAGCAACAGTTCCGCCAGACTTACGATTAACAGACCCTCGAGCACCGGAAACATAAGCTTAACTATAGCAAAGCCGGTGCTTCCGGTTGCCCCATTGACCGTGGACCGGCAAGGTGCTATGCTTGACTTAGTCCGCCTACAGACTATATGTAGGCTTTTTTATTTGGGTAAGATGGGAGCAGGAGCCAGATGGCCGACGAGGGCCCCAAGCCTAAGAAACGACAGGTCAAGGATCCGGAGACGTTCCGCGAGCGTGCGCTCAAGGCCTCCGAGGCGGAGGATGCTGCCCGCACGAAGTCCAAACGCAGGCGTCCGCGCACACGTAAGGCCGCAGGCAGCCTGGCCGGAGCCGTCGCTCCGCCGCTCAAGCGGATCGGACGCACCAAGCCCGCAAGATCCATAGGCAAGGTCGTCTTCCCGGCCTACTTCCGCAACAGCCTACGTGAACTCAAGATGGTTACCTGGCCGAACTGGAAGAAGAGCCGGCAACTGACCTTCGCGGTACTGGTCTTCGCAATCATCTTCGCCGCGCTGATATCGGTGGTGGATTACGGCCTGAACAAGGTATTCAAGAGCATTCTATTAAACTAAGGGAATAATCATGAGCAGCAAACGCTACGACACATCCAAACAATGGTACGCCATCCACACTTATAGCGGCTACGAAGAGAAGGTCGCCGAAAGCATCCGCCAGCGCGCGGACAGCTTGGATATGAAAGATAAGATCTTCGAGGTCCTGGTACCGAAGGAGAAGATGATAGAGATCAAGAACGGCAAGCGCCGCGTGGTCGAGAAACGCATCTTCCAGGGGTACGTCCTCGTCCATATGAAATTGTCGGAAGACGCCTGGTACATAGTGCGAAACACTCCCAGCGTCACCGGCTTCGTGGGCTCCGGCACCGACCCGACGCCGATCGAACCCGAAGAAATCGAAAAGATCCAGAAGCGCATGGGCCTGGAACAGCCCAAGCACAAGATCGACTTCACCGTAGGCGAAGTGG
Source organism: Saccharimonadales bacterium (SeqCode) (assembly GCA_036276795.1). Classification (GTDB taxonomy): domain Bacteria; phylum Patescibacteriota; class Saccharimonadia; order Saccharimonadales; family UBA4665; genus DASUOD01. Next base: position 177 of record DASUOD010000034.1, on the reverse strand, counting down.
TCAATATCATCGATGGCCCGTTCAAGGGCTTCGACGGCTCCATCAGCGAGATCGACGCCGCCAAAGGCAAGCTCAAGGTCCTGGTGAACATGTTCGGCCGCGAAACACCCGTCGAACTCGACGGCCTCCAGGTAAAAAGAGTCTAGACAACAGGGGTAATTTGTAGTAGGATTAAGA
>DASUOD010000033.1:0-3694 GCA_036276795.1 Saccharimonadales bacterium (SeqCode) | reverse complement strand
GGATGTGGTACCCCCCGAAATTGACGTGCATCAGTCCCGGCACGAAACCGTCGTCCCTCACGTCCTTGTAATAATGTATCCCCTGTAACAGGGATGACGCGCAATTGCCGAGTCCGACGATCGCGACCTTTATAGTGCGTTTTGACATAAGCCTTATTACCCTCCTGTGCCAACAATCCTAGGCAAAAGAGCGCCATAAGACAAATATATAATTCATATGATAGTATAAGTAAAACTTATGGATGATAGGCTGAAGAAGTTCGCGGTGCTGGTGGAGCGTGGGAGTTTTACACATGCGGCTGAGGACCTGCATATATCGCAGCCCGCGCTCAGCCTGGCCATCGAAAAGCTGGAGCGCGAGCTTAAGACCCTGCTGGTGATACGCGGCCGCCGCCTGGAGTTGACCGACGCCGGCCGCATCGTCTACGAGACGGCCGTGCACCACCGTACGGCAGACGAGAACCTGCGCGTCAGGCTGGCCGAACTGGCGCACCGCCGCCCAAGGGTAAGGGTGGGGATGATTGACAGCGTGGCCGAGGCCCTGAACGACGCGGCCGAGCCTTTGGACCGGCTAGAGGAGCAGGCCGACGCCTCCATAACCGTCAACAATTCACGCTACCTGCGCGCCGCGGTGGAAAACCGTGAGATAGACCTGGCGTTCGTCGTCCACGAGAATGCCACGCACCCCAGGCTGGACGTGAGACCCATAGGCACGGAGCCGTTCGTGCTGGTATGCCGGCCCGACCGCCTGGATGGCTTCCAGGCCGGGCTGAAAGCCGGGGAACTGGCCGATTTTATCTGTTATGACAGGCACTCCACCACCTACGGCCACCTGCATGACGGACTTACCGAGCTTGGTATCGCCATACGCCCGGCCCTGTATTCCACGAACCCCGACATCATGCTGAATACGGTCCTGCGCGGCCGCGGCATAGCCGCCCTGCCCTACCTGCTGACGCGCGATCTGCTCAAGACCAACCAGCTGGCGGCCCTGGAAAGGCGCGGCCAGCGCCTTACGATCGATTGTCCGCTCGACGCGGTCAGGCTCCGCGGCCGGCTCCTGCCCGGCGTCCTGGAAGACTTCTCCGCCCGGACCGAAACCGTCCTTGGCCGGCACTGCCTCCCGGGCCGTCAGACCAAAGGGTAGACGTCTATGACTGGCTCTTCGTAGGGGTGATTCTTGCGTATCGCACTGACTACGGCATCTTTCTTTGATCGTTCGCAGGTTACTTCGATGCGCTCTTCCACGACTTCTTCCAGCTCGCCTACTTTGCCCACGGCCGGCTTGGCTCCTTCGCCGGGCAGGAACCGGCCTACGCCCTTCACCGAGAAGCTGGCATGCGTATAGTTCCCCAGCGCCCCGCCGCCGGCATCGCCGATGGCCTGCCTGACCTTATCGGCATCAGCCTCCGGCACAGTGACCACGATCTTAACAAGTTCTTTCATGATAATTGGTACGCGCGACAGGATTCGAACCTACGACCTTCGGCTCCGCAAGCCGACGCTCTATCCAGCTGAGCTACGCGCGCTTAAGTTAACAGGGGTAATTTTAGCACGTTCCACCTGTGAATGCCAGGCCCGGTCTGTTAAAATTATCTGTTACGGAGAGGTGACCGAGCGGTCGAAGGTGCTGCTCTCGAAAAGCAGTGTGCCGGCAACGGTACCGTGGGTTCGAATCCCACCCTCTCCGCCATGAGCGCATATGCATTGCATACACATTGCATATACGCTTGCGGAAAGAACGTATCAAGTCCAGGACCGGCCCGCCCACAAACGGCAGCTTTATTGGATCAGGCGCGGTTTCTTGCGGCGTTTGGGTTTGTCGGCTGGGGGTTGCGGTTGCTCACCGGGCTTCTGACCCTCTTGGGAGCCCTCTGAGGGCTTCTCAGGCTCCGTCTGAGGCGTCTTAGGCTCTTCCGGCTCCACACCGCCGGGCCTGGCGCCCAAGGGCATTATGCTGTCTCCGAACGGCCGCATGAGCCGCTTCCGGGCCTTCAACAGCGGCATGCGGCCCGCGGGCACGTCCGTGCCGCCATCGGCGCCATGATCCTTAGGCGGTTTGGGCGTCTTATCCCTGGTAGCGAACAGGCTGATCAGGATTATGGCGGCCAGTACCAAGAAGGCGATGCCGAACAGCATGTCCGTCATGGTCATGGAGGATTGCACGCGGTGGACGAAGTCGGTCAGGGACCTTTGCAGCTGGCCCACGACGTCGTTGTTGAATACTTGCTTGGCGACTTTGTCGACCACGAAGTCGGAAGTGAACTTGAAGGCCACCAGCACCGCCCCTGCTACGGCCAGCACGAATCCCAGTCGTCGTAGGCCCCTGCGCCGGCTGACGGCTATGAAGACTATGCCCAGCGCGAGCAGGACGCTGAAGAACGCCAGTATGAAAGGCATCTTCTTGTTCAGCTGGTAGGCTTGGGGCAATTGGGACAGGTTCTCGTAATAAGGTTCCTTGCCCTTGTTGCCGTTGGGGTTCACGGACTCGGACGTTATGACCGGATCGCTAAGGAAGTCGCCGGTCGTGCTAAGCCTTTCAGTGGTCTGGGCTCCGGCCTGGGCAGGCGTGACGTCCTTGGGCCGGCAGGTGGCTTCCAACGGGTCCACGTTGCGCTGTTTGGCGGTTTCCGCTGCGCTTTTGCAGGCCGGCAGATTAGCAGTGTATCCCTTGACTATGCGGCCCGCCTTCTGCGCGAACGTCTCTTTGGCTTCAGTCAGGTCGATCCTGAATTCCGGTTTGGCCGTCTTCCCTTCCAACCAGGCGTAATTGGCATCTATGAAGGTGTTGACGTTCTTCTGTATAAGTTCCGGCGGGAAGGACGACTGCGCCGCCTTAAGCACCGCCGCGTCGCTCAGAGAGACGGAATCGGAGGTGTCGGGTTGTTCGTCGCCCTCCGGCCTGGAAGACAGGTCCGCTATGTAGTCTATGAAGTGATCGTAGATACGGCTTTCGGCCAGGTATTTTTGGACCTTTTCAGGCTGGCCGAGCGTACGGTTGAAACTGGTAGAGAACGCCGCGCCGAGCAGGGTTATCAATAACAGGAACGATAACAGCCAGACGACACCCTTCCGAACCCAAATCATTAACTCATTGTAACCAAAAACCACCCCTTTTGTTAATCTTTCCTCCGACGAGCAGTAATCCTGCGGTGATGGCGGGGACCAACCACGGCCACCGCGCCCCGGTTTCGAAGGTCCGCTCGTCGCCCGCGTTCATCGTGCTGATCGTTGCCCTGACGCCCCTGGCTCTGTTGCCCGCGCCAATGCCGGTGCTGTTTCCCGAAACGCGCGCGGTACCTGTAATGGTCGTTCCGGATCCATGGGTTCCGGGCATGGAACCGGCGGCGGATGGCGTAGACGGTTCCGCCAGGTTGTCGCAGATGTCGTCGATGCCGTCGCGGTCGTTGTCCCGGCCGCTGTTCATAGCGCCCGGGCAGGTGTCCAGCGCGTCGTCTATGGCGTCCCCGTCAGCGTCCGCATCGCCGGCTATCACGTAGAGCGGGCGGGTCACGTCTACCGGCCTGCTGCCCCGTCCCGGTCCGGTCAGATCGATCCTGTGGCCTCCCGGAACGGAATCGGCAGGAATCCGCATGTTGCCTGCTACATTGCCCGAACCGTCGCTGACGAACGTACCCAGCACTTTCCCGGAAGGGCCGTCCATACGGACCGTATAGATAGTTGACGGCCGCAG
>DASUOD010000032.1:0-6250 GCA_036276795.1 Saccharimonadales bacterium (SeqCode) | reverse complement strand
TCCAGCTTCTCGGCTATAAGCATCAGGCTGACACCGGTCTCCTTGTCGCCGTTCAGGATGACGGAACTGATAGGGTCGGGGCCTTTCCAGAGCGGCAGGAGGGAGAAATGACTGTTCACGATGCCGAAAGGGAAGTAGTTGATGACATCGGGCGCCAGTATGATGCCGTGGTCGATGATCACTCCCAGTTCACTCCTGAAAGGACGGTCCGCGAACAGCTTTGAGACCTCTTTGGTACTGTTGGCGGTGAAGGTCTTCAGGCCCAGCTCTTCGGCCAGGGCAAGGACAGGGAAAGGGTATTTATGGTGGGGCGGACGGGGCTTGGTTACCACCGCTTCGACCGTGAAGTCGCGCGCTAACAGCCTTAGGCTGGCGGCGGCTACCGGGCCGCTACCAAAGAATACTATTGTCTTTGACATCTTTTTCATAGTCCAGCGATTCCAATTTGCCCTCCTTGCCCAGGTGATAGAAGGCCTCGGGGTCCCCCTTGATGCGGTCGACGAATACGATGCCGTTGCAGTGATCGATCTCGTGCTGGAAGATACGCGCCAGGAAGCCCTCGGCCGTTACCCGGAACTGTTTGCCGTTAAGGTCGAGCGCCCTCACTTTGACCTTGGTGTGCCGCGGTACCTTGCCGTAGACGTCCGGTACGCTCAGACAGCCTTCGAAATCGGCCTTGATCTCGCCGCCCAGCTTGGTTATCTCCGGGTTGATGAATACCGTGAAGTCGTGGTTGTCCTTGTCGCCGTAGTCGCTGCGCACCACCACTATCTTGTACAAGCGGTCGATCTGGACGCCGGCCAGCGCCACGCCCGTCTCGTGGGCGCGGCTGGCATCCCAGTCCAGCGTGGCCTCCTGCATATCTTTGACTATGCGTTTGACTTCATCGGTTATGATGCCGACGCGCTTTGATTTTTGCCGCAGGTGGGGGTTCGGAAGGGCGATGATATCGTCTTTGGTCATCAGGGTGAATTATAGCAGGTCCAAAGGGTCGATGTCGTAGGACCAGCCGGAGGGCAGATCCTCGATTATCTTCAATAATTCGGGACGCTGGCGGGATTTGATTACCAGTTGCCATTGATATTTGTTTTGAAGACGCTCATAGAACGAGGGTGCGGGGCCTTCTATGCGTACGTGCGCGCCGGAGTTTTCTATGTCTGATTTAAGGCCTTCGGCGGCCGTACGGGCAGCATCTATGCTGGCGCGTCGCACGGTCAGTTTTAGCAGGTAGCAGAACGGCGGGAATACGAATTGCTTGCGCGAGGCCAGCTCGGCTCCGTAGAAGCCTTTATAATCACCTTTCACTGCGGCCTGGATGACGGGGTGGTCCGGGTGGTAGGTCTGGATCACGGCGTGCCCGGCGACATGTCCGCGGCCGATCCGGCCTAGCACCTGGCTTATGAGCTGGAAGGTCCGTTCCTCGGCCGAGAAGTCAGGCATGTACAGGCTGGTGTCGGCCAGCAGGACGCCCAGGGTGCTAAGACGCGGCAGATCCAGCCCCTTGGCCAGCATCTGGGTGCCTACCAGCACGTCCACGCCGCCTTTGGCAACGGCTTCGTACTGCTGTTCGAAGCGTTCGGCCCTTGGGTTATCGGTGTCAAAACGGCCTATGCGGGCCTGCGGCCAGAGGCGCTTGACCTCGTCGGCGATGGCCTTGGTGCCGGCGGTCTTGAACATTATGTCCGGATGACCGCAGTCAGGACAGCTGGCAGGCGCCTTGGCATGGTAATTACAGCTATGGCAGCGCAGTTCGTGGCGGTCGCCGTGGTAGGTGAGCGGCACGTCGCAATGCGGACAGGCCGCCTGCCAGCCGCAGTTTTCGCATAAGACCAGGCGGGCCGTGCCGCGCCGGTTCAGGTACAGCAGGCTCTGCTCACCCTTGGCCAGCGCGGCGTCCACGGCCTTTACGAGTTCCAGGCTCAGGTAAGGCGAACGGCTGAACAGGGAATGGTCCTTACGGTCCACTAAGCTTACCCTGGTAGCGGCATGGCTGTGTTCGCGGGCCAGCTCGGCAAGCCTGATTACCGGCCGGCCTTTCTGCTCAGCCAAATAATAATCGCTGACCGAAGGTGTGGCCGAACCCAGCACCAGTGACGCCCGGGCCGCGCCCGCCAGGTAGGCGGCTACGCGGCCGGCCTGGTACTGGGGGGCCTGTTCCTGTTTGTAAGCGGCTTCGTGGGCTTCGTCCAGCACTATGAGGCCGGGGTCCTTGACCGGGCTGAACAGGGCCGATCGCGGCCCGATGACGACCGACGGCCCGCCTGATCTTAAAATGTCCAGCCAGGTGTTTCGGCGCTCTGCCGGCGTCTGCTTGGAATGCATGACCGACACCCGGTCGCCGAAGACTTCGCGGAAACGAGCGGCCAGTTGTGAGGTCAGGCTGATCTCGGGTGTCAGGATGATGGCGGATTTGCCGCCGCCCACGGCTTTGGCGGCCAATTCTATGTAAAGCCTGGTCTTGCCGCTGCCGGTCACGCCGTGCAGAAGGTAGGTGCCATGGCCGCTCATGGCTTTGAGAGCGGCCCGCTGCTCCTTCGTCAGGGGCGGCTGGGCGCTTATATCAGGCTTGGGCGTGTCGGAGGACGTGCCGGCCGGCAGTTTGGAGGGGAAACTTGCCGGCAGTAACTGCTGGGCGACCACGCCGAGAGGGGCCGGGTAGTAAGTGGGCAGCCATTCCGCCAGTTTGAGCAGGTGCGCCGGCAACGGCGGAAGGTCCGGCGCTTCGGCGACAGGCTTGGTCTTGAACCGCGGCTTGGCCGAAGGACCGGCCACCACGCCTAGGACGGCCTGCTTCTGAAGCTCCACGCGCACGATCCGGCCGCGCCCCAGACGCTTCTCCGAGGCGTACGTCAGCGCTTCTTTGCCGTGATAACGGCTGCTCCTCACCAGCACCGAATAATAGTACATGTTGCAAGTATAGAATAAACTACGCGCGCGGCCATCACCACTTAAGATACGTTTAATAAAAAATGCTTTGCTTCGCCGCGCCGCTGGCCAGGTAGAACCGTACCTCCCACCCACGGGTCCCGAGACCTATGTCAACATATTGTCATAGTGCTCGGGACACTCAGACGGCATGTGCAAGCGCGCCTTCATATGTTAGGCAAAAAGTGATTCAAAAAGATTGTTGCCAAATTTTATTTCGGACGCTATACTACTTATCAACGTTGTTTGGATAACAATAATGCTTAGAGGCAAGTTTTAATGCTGGACGTATTCATAACTTCACGGGTGAGGCGCAAGATCATCGTCATCTATGCCAAGTATCCCGACTTCAAGACCCACGTACGGGGGCTGGCCAAGCTCATCAAAGAAGATGCCGGCAACATCCAGCGCGAACTGAAGCGCCTCGAGAAAGTCGGTTTCCTGACGAGCGAGCGCCAGGGCAACACCAAGGTTTATTCCACCAACAAACAGTTCCCGATCTTCCGGGAGCTCCAGAGTATAGTGTTGAAATCACAACGAGCTAGCCAGCAGAAGCGGATATCCAGCTGAAGAGTTGCAAATCTAACCCCTGTTGTAGTACAATAGCAAACCTATGATACAAGTGACCCGCAAAGACGCCAAGGAATCGACCGAGAACCTGTTGCGCAGGTTCAACCGCAAGGTGCAGCAATCCGGCGCCATATCCATCGTCAAGCAGAACCAGCATTTCCAGAAGCCGCCCAGCAAGACGGAGCGCCGCAAGAAGGCCATCATCCGTCAGCAGAGGAAGGCCCTCAAACTAAAGAAGATCAAGCTCGGCATCCGCTAGGCCGGGTGGGGCCTCACGGGTTTTCAAGATGCCTGACCTCACGCTGGAACAGAGGCTGGAACAGGATATCAAGGACGCCCTGATGTCCGGCGACAAGGTGCGGGCCACTACTTTGCGTACGCTCAAAGCCGTATTGTTGAACGTGAAAGTGGCCCAGGGTAAGCGCGAATCAGGTCTGAGCGACGATGAGGTCCAACAAGTTATGACCAAGGAATCCAAGAAGCGCCAGGAGAGCGCCGACCTCTACGAACAAGGCGGCAATAAGCAGAAGGCTCAAGCCGAACTGACCGAGAAAGCCGTCATAGATTCGTATCTTCCGAAGCAACTCAGCGAGCCCGAGATCGCCGCCATGGTAGACGAAGCCATATCGCAGACCAGCGCGTCCGGTCCCCAGGATATGGGCAAGGTCATCGGCCAGGTCAAAGGCAAGGCCGGCGCGGCAGCCGACGGATCCCTGGTAGCCCGCATCGCCAAGGAGAAGTTGCGATGATACTGCTGATGGGCATAGCGGGGTCGGGCAAGGGCACCCAGGGCAAGATGCTGGCCGATACGCGCGGCTACCACCTGGTGTCCATGGGCGAGGTCCTGCGCCTGTACGTCACCGGTAAACAGCGCGAAAGGATGTTGGCCGGCGGGCTGCTGGACGACCAGGAGATCATCAAGATAGTCGACCAGGTATTGAAGTCTCTGCCGGATGACGAAGAGGTGCTGATGGACGGCTTCCCGCGCACGGTACCGCAAGCCGAATGGTTGTTGGGGCAGACCAAGGCCGGCCGCTTCGACATGAAAGCCGCTTTTCATCTGATGGCATCCCGCCAGGCGGTGAAGGAAAGGCTTATGAAACGCGCCAGGATAGACGACGTGGAAGCGGCCATCGAGGAACGGTTCAATGAGTACGAACGTTCCACCGCGCCCGTCCTGGGCTGGCTTTCCGAACACGGCGTCGAAGTCGTCGAGGTTAACGCCGAGCGTTCGCCTGAAGAAGTCAACTCCGACATAGTCAATTACCTGGATAAGACTTAAGGAAAGCGGCACGACCATGGTCACGCGGGTAAAGGCCAAGAAGGAAATCGCCGCCATGCGCGAAGGCGGCCGTATGCTGGCCACGGTGCTGGAGCTGCTCAAGGGACGCGTCGAACCGGGCATGTCCACCAAGGACCTGGCCGTGATCGCGGCGAAGGAGCTGGAAAAACTCGGAGGCACCCCGAGCTTCAAAGGCTACCAGGGCTTCCCCGACGTCATCTGCATATCGCTCAATGACGAAGTAGTACACGGCATACCACACCCTAACCGCGTGATTGCCGACGGCGACATCGTCGGCCTGGACTTCGGCGTCACTAACAAGGGCATGATAACCGACTCGGCGATCAGCGTGATAGCCGGCCGGCCCAAGACCAAAGGGCATGTGCGCCTTCTGGAAGACACGAAGAAAGCCATGGAAGCAGGCATCGCCGCCGTGCACGACCAGGTACGCACCGGCGACATCGGCGCCGCCATCCAGGATACGCTTACCAGTCTGCCGGGTCGCCGGTACGGCATAGTGCGCGACCTGGTCGGGCACGGCGTCGGCCACCAGGTGCATGAGGACCCGAACATCCCCAACTACGGCCGCGCGGGCACCGGTCCCTGGCTGTCCGCGGGCATGACCATCGCCATAGAGCCCATGGTCACGCTGGGCACGGATAAGGTACATATGGCTCCGGACGGCTGGACGGTGCTGACAAACGACGGTAAACGCTCCGCCCACTTCGAGCACACCGTCCTGATAACTGCCGACGGCGCCGAAGTATTGACCGCATTGTAAGCCACAAGCAATAGCGGTATACTAGACCATAAGGCTGCAACACTAACATGAACAACCAAAACCAGGAACATTTCATAGGCCTTGATATAGGAACCTCCACCGTCCGCTGCGTGGTCGGCAGTTTCGATCCCCACGGCAGTAATCTGCCCTCTGTCATAGGCCATGGCCAGGCCCCCAACCAGGGTATGCGCCGCGGCGCGGTGGTCCATGTGGATGAAGTGGCCGAAGCCATCGGCAAGGCCGTCACCGAGGCCGAGCGCATATCGGGCGTGCGCATCAATAGCGGCACGGTCAATGTCAACGGCTCGCACGTGAGCGGCCAGGATTCCGAAGGCGTCATCGCCATCTCCGCTGCAAACCGCGAAATCACTCCGGAGGACCGGCTGAGGGTAGAGGAGGCCGCCACCATCGTCAGCCTGCCGCCCAACCGCGAGATAATCCAATTCTTCGCCAAGAGCTACAGCCTGGACGGACAGAAGAACATCAAGGATCCGGTGGGCATGCATGGCGTACGCCTGGAGGTGGATGCCCACATCGTGACCGCTTCGTCGCCGAACCTGCGCAACTTAGCTATGGCGCTCGACAAGGCCGGCATCACGCCCAACCATCACACCGTGGCCGGGCTGGCCGCCGCCGAGGCCGTGCTCACGCGCCAGCAAAAGGAAGCCGGCACGGCCCTGATCGACGTCGGC
>DASUOD010000031.1:0-3289 GCA_036276795.1 Saccharimonadales bacterium (SeqCode) | reverse complement strand
TTTATTTCTTGAACAGATGAAAAAAGCAGTAATCAAGACCGGTGGCAAACAGTATCTCGTTTCCGAAGGCGAAACCCTCACTATTGAGCGCATCAAGGACGCGGGCAAACAGGGCAAGCTGAGCTTCGAGGCCCTGTTGGTAATAGACGGCGAAAAAACCGAAGTCGGTACGCCCACCGTACCCAAAGCTACGGTCGCAGCCGAAGTGGTAGAGGCTGACATCCGGGCCGAGAAGGTCACCTCCATCCGCTACAAGGCCAAGAAGCGCGTCCGTAAGACCAGGGGCCACCGTCAGCACCAGACTTCGATCAAGATATCCAAGATCAGCAAGCCGGCTTCTTAAGAAAGCTGGCTTGCCGGCCGCAGCCACCTCTGTTAAATGGTCGGACCACCATAATGCGGTCAAAGCGGTTGTGGATAACTTTGGACCGATTCAAGAGCCGTTATAATTAAAGCAACAAGGGCTTGGGCAGGGCGGCACGTCTACATTCTATACAACACACGGGATTATAGGGTGGATAAGCACTATCATAGACGTATATACAACGATTTTTGCGCTGAAATGACCTAAAAAAGAGCTTTAAAGGTGCATATCTTTTTTGTTCAAAAAGTCTTGCATACCTCTGTCCGAAGGTTCATACTGCATTCATAGGGTTGGTGCCCGCCAAGGCTTCGGCCCTTAACCAACAAAAATTGGTTAAACCAAACAAAAAGCCAAACTGGCTTCCGGGCTGAATGGCCCGGGAGTCACCAAAAATTGGAGTTTCGGTACTTAACCAATACAAAAACCCAAAACCAAAATGTCGACATTACCGACACACCGGCAACAGCAGATTTGCACCCACGGGGCCTTTGCTTCGGCGGGTGTTTTTTATAGCTGACTTTGGATCCTGGCGCGGCCGGTTCGGCCCGCCAGCCATTCAGGCACTAAGATCCACGGGCCGGACCTACAGCCAAGCGCGACATGGTGGCGGGTGACCGATCATTAACTTGAACCTTGAAATCCTAAAATGCAAACGCAGAAAGTCAGGAAGCAGCAGGACGACCGTTTACTCAAACGATTGTCACGCAAGGAGCGTCGGCAGCAGGAGCAGCTGCGCCGAATGATCCAGGGCGACCCGCTCTTCAAGACCATATGACGTCGACCGATCTTAATATTGTGCGTCGTAGGGCCTTACACTCATAAACACCATATATACCACCGGTAGGAGACACCGGGAGGTGCTGGTCTTACCCTTGTATACCCCCTTACGGGGCATAAAAAAGGGAGCCCTACCCCTGTAAACTGATGATTAGTATTAAACGGCTAGCCTTCTGATACTAGGTTAGGGCTATAGGATAGGACAGGCTGGCGGTGCTATACTTAAGGCCTGTACGTTAGGGACCCGGAGGGTTATGACAAAAACTATCGCGATCGTGAACCAGAAAGGCGGCGTGGGCAAGACTACCACGGCGATCAACGTGGGCGCCCAGCTGGCGGCGGAGGGTGCCGACGTGTTGCTGGTGGACCTGGACCCGCAGGGCAACGCCACGAGCGGCTTAGGATTATCGAAGGAGCATGGCGGCCAGGGTACGTACGACACCTTATGCAAAGCCGCACCCCTGAAGAGCGCCATACATAAGACGCATATAAAGAAGTTATCGGTCATGCCGGCCAACGCCGATCTGGCCGGCGCCGAAGTCGAGCTCGTAGGCCGCCAACACCGTGAATTCGCCTTGCGCAAGGTGTTGGAAGGGGCCGCTTACGACGTGATCATAGTAGATTGCCCGCCGTCGCTGGGTCTGCTGACCATCAACGGTCTTACGGCGGCCGACAGCGTGTTGATACCGGTACAGGCCGAATATTACGCGCTGGAAGGGTTAAGCCAACTTCTTAACACCGTACAGGCGGTGCGTTCCAGCACCAATCCGCATCTGGAGCTTATAGGGGTGGCCGTGACCATGTTCGACAAGCGCAACTCCTTGAGCGAACAGGTGCACGCCGAAATCGCCAATTACTTCGGCGACAAACTCTTCAAGACCATGGTGCCGCGCAATGTGCGGTTGGCCGAGGCCCCCAGCTACGGCCGCACCATATATGAACACGACCGCTGGAGCAAAGGCGCCCGCGCCTATAAGGCTCTGGCCAAAGAAGTCAAGGATCGCTTGGATTGATGAGCTTATGCTTGCAGTAAGTAGCGTTTAACAGATAAGCTAAGGAACTATGGCAAGCATACTTCATGAACGGCTGGACGACGTATTGGGCGTCGTATATGAGGCGGAGCTGGCTATTATGGAGCTTTACGGCGCTGATGGGCTTAAGGTCTACGGCAAAGCCGATAACACGCCGGTCACGCAAGCCGACCTGGCGGCTCACCGCATCCTTAGCGAGGGTCTGCTAGAGCTATCCGGTATACCGGTACTGAGTGAAGAAGGCGACCCGGACGAAAACGCCGAGATTGCCGGAAGCGACCATTTTATAGCTTTGGACCCGATTGATAACACCAGAGGATTCATAGGCCATCTGGGAGAGTTTATGGTCGGTGTCTGCGAAGTCAGAGACGGCATTCCGGTCTGGGGTGTTGCCAGCGCGCCGGCCGAAGGGGAGACTTACTGGGGCGGTCCGGGCCTGGGAAGTTTCAAGCAGGAAGGCGGGGAGGAGCCCAGGCCCATACGGGTACAAGCCGACAGTCCGACCGGAGTCGTCATGGTCAGCCACAGGCAGGGCTCCGCCAGCCCGACGGCGGCTTATATAGAGAGACATTACCCGGATCATCTGCTGAGTCAGGCCGGTTCATATTTAAAGTTTACCCAGGTCGCCGAAGGCAGAGCCGACGCGTACCCACGGGCTGGCAACGGTATGCAGGTGTGGGATGTGACCCCCGGACACGCTATAGTGACCGGCGCCGGCGGGAAGGTTACGAGCACTACGGGCAGCGGCATTGATTACCGCGAGTGGTCTCCTTATTGGAGCAATTTTGTCGCCTCGGGCGGGGCTATTCCTGTAGGGGCCGGCGGCGTCTAAAAAAGATTGGTTATACGCTCGAGTTCGTCGTCGGAGCTGAAGGTGATTTCGAGTTTGCCGCCTTTGGCGGTGCGGCGGATGTTCACGGGCGCGCCCAATTTTTTGCTCAGGCGTTTGGTTTCCGGTGTCTCCGTTGAGACATGTTCATGGGTTTTCTTCACGTCCTTGGTTCCGGCCTTCACGCTGGTGACGAAACGCTCGGCCTGGCGGACGCTCCAGCCCTGGTTAATGATGGCTTTAAGCAGATGGTCCTGGCGTTCGGCGTCGCCTTTGAGTGCCAGGATG
>DASUOD010000030.1:0-16611 GCA_036276795.1 Saccharimonadales bacterium (SeqCode) | reverse complement strand
GAACAGGCGGCCCAGTTCGCTGAAGCGCTTGTCGTGGATCCGGGCGTTATAAAGGCCCAGCAGGCCGAAGATCAGTATCCAGAACGGCAGCAGGCTTACGACTATGGCCAGGTAAGTGTCGGCCGTCACCTGCGCGCTGGTAGGCACGTCACTGATGGTCACGCGCAGTATATACGCTATACTGAACGCAAGGGTGATCGCCAAGGCGTCGCCGACGATCAGGGCAAAGTTGTAAATAACCGAAGCGTTGTTCTTCATGGAGGTTGTTCAATTCCCAGGTATATGCCCGTTAAGAGGCTATACTAAATTGTAGCATTATGAGAACTTCGGCACTGAAGTATACCGTTCTGTCATGGGTGAGCGTCTTCACCATCCTTATCCTGTTCCTGATGCCTTTCCATGCCTTGCTGACCGTGTGGGGCTCCAGTCTGTTCGGCCATTATACGTCGCTGCGCCTCTGGAAGGAGGTCCTGCTGGTGATAGGCGCCTTCGGTGTGCTGTATCTGATAGCCATGGACAGCAAGATCCGCACCCATACGCTCTCGCGCCGGCTCGCCTGGCTGATACTGATATACATACTGCTGACCGCGGTATGGGGCCTGCTGGCGCTGAACCAGCACGACGTCACTCTGAAGGCGCTTGGATACGGGTTGATAGTGAATCTGCGCTACCTGGTGTTCTTCCTGGTGACCTGGGCGGTGGCGCTGCGTATGTCGCGCCTGCGCTCCTACTGGCAATGGGCCGTGTATTGGCCTGCCATGGGCGTGGCGCTCTTCGGCCTCCTGCAGATATTCGTCCTTCCGCACGATTTCCTGCGCCATCTTGGGTATAGTGATGCCACTATCCCGGTGTTCGAGACCATCAATAACAACCGGGAGTACATACGCATAGCCTCCACCTTGCGCGGGGCCAACCCCTTGGGCGCCTATCTGCTGATCCCGATCAGCCTGCTGGCGGTGCTGCTGCTCAATCCCAAACGCCGCACATGGCTGCAGGGCGGCTTCCTGGCTGCTTTGCTGACGGTACTGTTCTTCAGCTTCTCGCGCAGCGCCTGGATAGGCGCGGCGCTTAGCATCCTGGTGGTGTTGCTGGTAAGCGTACGCTCCCGGCCGGCCCGGCGGGTGACCATGGCCATAATCGCCGGACTGGTGCTGATCGGAGCGGGGCTGACCCTGGTCTACCGACATAATCCGCGTTTCCAGAACTTCATATTCCATACCCAGACCCGCTCGGAGGTCAAGACCACTTCGAACGAGCATCACCTGTCCGCTCTGAAGACGGGCCTGGACGAAGTATGGGACTACCCGCTTGGCCAGGGCCCCGGCACCGCCGGGCCGGCCAGCATCTACAACGCTGGCCATAAGCCGCGCATCGCCGAGAACTACTTCGTCCAGATCAGCCAGGAAGTCGGCTGGCTGGGCTTCGCCACGTTCGTGCTGATATGCGCGGGCGTCGGCTACCTGCTGTGGCTGAGGCGGGCCGATCCGCTGGCTCTCAGCCTATTCGCCAGCCTGATCGGGCTGACGTTCATCAACCTGCTGTCGCATGCCTGGGCCGACGATACGCTGGCCTATGTGTGGTGGGGCCTGGCCGGCGTGGCGATGGCGCCGGACCGCAAGGCCGAGGCGGCCCTGAAGGACGGTACGGCGGATACCGATAATCCGGAGGACAAGGATGAAAGACCCGCGAAACCCGCGAAAAAGTCCGCGGCGAAAACTCGCAGATAATCTTCGGCCGTCGTCGCGGTTCGTCAAATACCTGGCCGGCGGCTGGCTGTATTTCTGGAGCGGCTACGCCGTGTTCGCTTTCTGCTATTCGCTGCTTAAGTGGGATTGGCTGCCATCCAAAATCCTGGCCGACGCCGTGGGCTGGACCTTGAACTATCTGGTCCAGCGTTTCTGGGCATTCTCCGACCACATACACCTGAGCGAGATGCAGCACGCCTGGCGTTACGTCTTCATCACGACCGTCGGCTTCATACTGGACTACCTGATAATCTGGGGCCTGAAGGCCATCGGCGTCACGCCGTACGCCGGCTTCTTCATCGCCGCCGGTTTCTTCACCGTATGGAATTACCTTTGGTACAAGTACTGGGTCTTTCCGGAAAAACGTGGCTGACACCCGGTTTATAAGGCATAATTAAGACATGAACGAAAAACAAACATCCGACGACGCCGGCGGCGGCAAATCCATCCGGCCTACCAAGAAACAGCAGGAGCTGCTGGGGTTCATAGAAGCTTTCATAGACGAGCATGGCTACAGCCCCAGCTACCGCGAGATAATGTCCGGCCTTAACTACACGTCGGTCGCGACGGTGGCCCTGCACGTGAACAACCTGATCAAGCGCGGACATCTGAAAAAACGGGATAATTCGGCCAGGTCGCTGGAGACGGTGCGGACGTCCGAAAACGTTGCCGCCGGCAGCGGCACCAGGAAGATAACGTCCAACCAGATCACGCCGGGCGAAGAGAAGTGGCTGGTAGAGAAGGTGGAGCACGCTTTCAGGCAGGCCGAGAACGGGGCGCCCGACGCTTCCGCGCTGGAAAACCTGGACATACTTGTCGGCGCGCTTAGCGTGCTGGGGCTGGAGGGGGCTTCGCAGAGCTTCGTCCCCCGGCTGACCGAGCTCAGGCGCCGGCTGTGATACACTACTAACATTAACAAACGAAGCTGGAAGCGGGTGGAACTCCCGCACTGTGCCGCAACGGTGAAAGTCCGATACAGCAGGAAAAGTCTCTCGAGCAAGAGCAAGCCTTAGACGCCACGCCGCCTACCGATGCCCTCGCTCCGAGCAGAGGGTTTTTTATATGAGAACAGCGCTGGCCGAGCAGCTGCCGCAGCCGAATCAGACATCGAACGAAGGACCGCATCTATATGCCGTGCCGGAACCGGAGGAAGTTCCGGCGGTCATCGGGGCCGAAGACACGGAGTTCGAGCCGCAGGCCGTGGAGAGCCACGAGGCCTGGCTGGGGTCGCTGGCGGTGGCCCCCTCGGGAGAAATCAGGGAAGAAGCTGCCGATATCAATCTGCTGGAGCGCACCAAGGCGGCCAAAGCCGGCGATCCCGAAGCCCGCTCCTGGCTCAATCTCAACGTCGATACGGCGATTTTCGAAGCGGTCTTCAAAAAGCGGTACATAGGCGAGGTGTTCATGGACCGTGGCCCGGACGGCGAACTTCAGCAGTTCGGCCAGACCAATGAAGACATCCATAAGAACGCCGTGACGCTACGGCCGGGCCGCCATCCTATACTTGAAGAGATAACCGAAGCCGAGGGGCTGAACCGTCATCGTATCGAAAAGGCGTTGGCCGCAGGAAAACTCGAGGATCATTACTATCTGGCATTTTCGCTGGTGCCGGAGGACGTTCCGGAAACGGAGCTCGGACCGGACGGGGACGGCTATTTCCTGGACAGCCTGACGCTCAGCCTGCAGGCTACAACCGAAACCGCCAGCGGCCGGGTCAAGACGGAGACCGCTTTCATGTCGGGCGTGGAAGAGCAGGACGGGGACGGGTTCGAAGAGCGCCTGGCCAGAAGGCATGACTTCAAAGCCGTGGCCAGGGTGCGCGAGCGCCACGGCCTTAAGCCGCTTGATACGGCGTCGGAACACCTGCGCGGCGGCTTCTTCGTGCCCAAGCACATGATGCCGAACGGCGTCGCCGACGTGATGCTCTGGATGGACGAGGCCGCCGACGAGGTGCTGGACCGGGAGATTGAACGCCGGCCTGAGGACTACGCGGGTATCCGGCTTGAATCCAAGCGCAAGGAAGCCAGCCTGAAAGGCGTCCGAGAGAAAGTGGTCGAAGATTTATTCGCCGCGGTGGAAGCACTCAAAGACCCGATGGAGAGCGTGCAGGCGCTTTGGGAATCGGTCAGACAACATGCCACGGAGGATTCGTTCACCAACCTGCACATCGACCCCAAGGTCTTCGGCCGCAAAGCGGCGGCCGACATAGACAGGGCCCGTGAGCACATACGCAACGGCGACGACAAGGCCGCGCAGATATATATGCAGAAAGCGCATGATGAAGCCGTGGTCGCGGGTTGCGGCGGGGGCGCCGGGCGCGCCAGGACGGCGAGGCCCGAAAGCTCGGAAGATCTTTCGCATGTCGCCGGCGAAGATGAGTTCGGCTCATTGGCTTTCAGGTGCCCGGATTGCGGCCGCATCAATGTGCGGTCGGAAGGCGTTAAGGTGCCTACATGCTGGTACTCTGATTGCGAGGCCGACGTTTCCTGCTAGGAGCGACACGGGACCGCCCTTGCTATAATGAAAAGACATGGAATTTGCTGCGAGTTTACCTGAAAACCGCCCGGAGCCCGGCCCGGAAGCCCCCGATCTGAAGCTTATCCGGGGCGGCGGCGAGGGCGGAGAACCCGAAGGCCCGCCCCGCCCCGACCTATACGCCGTTCCTGACCCTGCGGATCCCGAGACGCCCACGCCAGCGGCCGATACGGCTGAAGATGCGGCCGCTGGAGAAGCCCGGGCCGAGAGGCCTTCCGCCAGGCATTTACGGGCCGCGGAACAGACTGTACGGGTAGCCCGCCTGCATGGCTCTGCCGCATCCGAATCTCACGAAGGAAGACGCCGGTATAAGAAAAGCGGGGGCGGCAGTTGGCTCATAAGGCAGCATATGAAGAAGCTGGCCGAAGAGAAGGCCAAGGCCGAAGCGGCTTCCCATGATGCCGGCTGTTCCTGCCGCGTCTGCGACAGCTGGTAATATACTGGGTATTATGAAGAAGACATTGCGAGCCGGCATCTACGCCGGTACTTTCGATCCGGTGCATAGTGGCCATATAGCCTTCGCGTTGCAAGCGCTGAAAGCGGCCGGTCTGGACAAGGTGTATTTCCTTCCGGAGCGCCGCCCCCGGGGGAAACGTCAGGTGGAACATTTCGGTCACCGCGCGGCCATGTTGGGCAGCGCCCTGGAGCCGCATCCGCAGCTGGAGGTCCTGGAACTCGAGGATACGAACTTCAGCGTCAACCGGACCTTGCCGCGGCTTAGGAAACATTTTCCCGGCGCCGAGCTGGCGTTCCTGTTCGGGTCGGACGTGGCCCGCGGCCTCGCGGACTGGTCCGGCGCCGAACGTCTGTTGAAAGACGCGGAGATAATCATAGGCATACGTTCCCGCGACAGGCGTGACGATGTGCGCCGGGCCGTCGAGGCCTGGCCGGTCGGGCCTAAGTCCGTGCTGATCTTTGACAGTCCTGCGCCGGACGTGTCGTCAGGCATCGTCCGCGAGGCCCTGCGCCGGGGCGGGCAAGCCCCCGGCCTGCTCACGAGCGTGGAGCGCTATAGCGGCCATCATTGGCTATACGTGTCTATCGGTTAGTCGCCGGCGGGCTTGCCCGCGGTCTTCCCGTCTATGGCCTGCTGGAGGACCTTCTTCACGGCCTCGGCGCCGCTGGAATAGGGAAGGTCTACCTTCTTGCCGTCCAGGAAGAAGGCGGGCGTACCTTGCACGCCAAGCTTTTCGCCCTCGGCCTTGTCGGCGTTTATCCGGTTGTTGACCGCGCGGCTGGCATAGTCTTTCTTGAATTTATCCACGTCCAGGCCGAGCTGTTTGGCAAGTTGGTTGAAGAACGTGCTGACACCATCCGATTCGGACCATTGCGGCTGGCTCTGGTACAAGGCCCCGTACATCTCCCAGAACTTGCCCTGCATGTCCGCGGCTTCGGCGGCGCGTGCGGCGGCGAAAGCGTTCCTATGCAGGTTCGGCAGGGGGTAGTTGCGGAACTGGAAGTATATCTGGTCGTTCAGATCGGCCACCGCCTGCTCGACAGCAGGAAAGGCTTTGGCGCAAAAAGGACACTGGTAGTCGCCGTACTCAACCAGCTTGACGCCCGATTCGCCCTTGCCTTTGATGTGGCTGGTGGGCTTGCCCGCGCCGGAAGAATCCTTGCTGGGCGCGTCGGCCTTGTTGCCGGTGAAAGTGAATATCCCGACGAACAGCAGGACCACCAATATGATTACTCCCCAGAACCCCTTTGACATACTTCAAGTATACAATATCCCGCCGTTTTGTAATCAAGTGCTGTCGGTATAAGCTAAAGGGGCATGAGAAATATCATCTACGCCGCGGTCTTCCTGCTGCTGTCGTTCGGCGGGATAGTCGTGCGCAAGACCTATTTCCGCCTGCCGGTACGCGAGCTTAAGCGCCGCGCCGAGAAGCATGACAGGACGGCCCAGGTCCTGTACCGGGCCGTGGCTTACGGCAATAGCCTGCGAGGCCTGCTGTGGCTATACATAGGCCTTATGAGCGCCGTCGGCCTGATCCTGCTGGCCCGCGAACTGAGCATCTGGGTCAGTTTGGCTCTTGTAGGCCCGTTGCTCTGGATAGCCTTCTCGTTGATACCGGCCAGCCGTACCACCAGGCTCGGCACATGGCTCGCCATGATGGTCACCCCGCCCATCGCCTGGTTGCTTAATTACCTGCACCCGATCCTAAGCCGCGGTGCTGACACCGTCGAACGCCGCTACACCGTCCCCGACCATACCCGGTTGTTCGAACGCGAAGACCTTATAAGGCTGCTGGAACGCCAGCGGAATCAGGAAGACAGCCGTTTCACCCAAGAAGAGCTGGAAATCGCCATCAGGGCCCTGAGCTTCGACGACCACCTGGTGGCCGACATCATGACGCCGCGCCGAAAAATCAAGACGGTGAAGCCCGGTGACACCATCGGCCCCATACTCATCGACGAGCTTCACAAGAACGGCCAGGAACAGGTGCTGGTGCGCGAAACCGCCAAAGGCCCATTCGTAGGCAACCTGCGCCTGAACCAGCTGAACATACGTAGCGAGGGCAAGGTCGGCGACATCATGACGCCCACCGTCTATTACGTGCACGAGAACGATACTTTAGGAGAAGCCCTGCATGCTTTCTTCACCACCAACCACCCGGTGTTCGTGGTCATCAACCGTTCCGAAGAATACGTCGGCGTCATCAGCGCCGAGGACATCATCCGCCAGCTGGTAGGCCATGTGCCCGGCGACGAATTCGACCAATATTCCGACCCGGAAGCGGTGGCTGCCCGCCATCCCGCAGTGCGCCGCAAGGACGGCTCCGCGAAGACTGAGCCTGACACCCCTGTTAAAACAGATGAGGAAGTGGTAGAATAGTCTTTCATGAGAACCCTTAGCAGTGATCTGAAGGATCACATCGGCAAGACCGTACATATCCAAGGCTGGCTGCACAAGAAGCGCCTGCTGGGCGGCCTGACCTTCATCAACATCCGTGATCGCCGCGGCCTGGTCCAGGTCGTGATCCAGGACAAGGGCGAGGTCGAGAAACTTCGCGGCATGCAGATCGGCACCGTGCTGGCGGTCGACGGCAAGGCCGTGGAAGAAAAGCGCGCGCCCGGAGGCGCCGAGCTTCATGATGCCAAGGTCAACGTGATGGTTCCGGTAACCGATGAACCGCCCATCGAAATCGACAAACCGCTCAGCCACAAACCCGACAACCTGGACACCCTGTTCGAGCATCGCGTCATCGGACTTAGGAACCTGCAGGAAAAGGCCGTGTTCGAAATCCAGGCTACGGTCTGCGATGCCATCCGCGGCTACTTCAAGGACAACAACTTCACAGAGATCCATACGCCCAAACTCCTGGCCGAAGCTACGGAAGGCGGCGCCGAAGTCTTCAAGCTGGATTATTTTGGCAAGGTTGCCACTCTGGCTCAGAGCCCGCAGTTTTACAAGCAGATGATGGTCGGTCCGTTCGAACGCGCCTACGAGATCGCGCCCGTCTACCGCGCCGAACCCAGTGCCACCACCCGTCACATGACCGAATATACCTCCGTGGATGGGGAAATGGGCTTTATAACGCTGAAAGATCTTGAGCATTTCCTAAGCGGCCTCCTAAGAGCCAGCGTTGATGCCGCTTGGGACAAGCACGAGACCGAACTGAAGCGGTGGAATGCGACCAAACCCGAATTGCCCACTGATATACCCGCGCTTACCTTAGCTGAAGTCCACGAAAAATACAGCAAGGCTACCGGAGACGATACCGTGGGCGAAAAAGACCTCCGCCCGGATGAGGAGCGGTGGATTTGCGATTATGCAAAGAAGCATCTAGGCTCCGAAGCGGTATTCATCACCGAGTGGCCGGCATCCGAAATGAAGTTCTACCATAAAGCTAACGAAAAAGACCCTGAAATAGCCGACCGCATCGACCTGCTTTTCCGCGGCGTGGAAATCACCACCGGAAGCATGCGCGAGCATCGACATGCAATCCTGGTAAGCCAGCTTAAGGAATTGGCCAAGGGCGACCCGAAGGATCCCGGGTTCGAGCCGTTGCTTACCGCCATGCGCTATGGCATGCCGCCCCACGGCGGTTTCGGCTTGGGCCTGGAACGCCTGACGGAAAAGATAATCGGCTTCAACAACGTCAAAGAGGCCACGCTCTTCCCGCGCGACATCAACCGGCTCAGTCCCTGATCAGGACTTAAGCCCAGGCGCGTAGAACCCGGTCAGAGGTTCGCCCAGCGGTATACCCTCGGGGCGGGGGCGCTGGCCGAAGACGTTCCAGCTTGTCATTACCGCGCCGAAAGCTTCGGCTACTTTCAGGGCGTCAGGGTTTTCGTCGGCATGCGTCACCGATGCTATGCCCGCGTCGGCTTCGCCCTCCAGCAGCATACGTGCGGCTATCGGTTTGGAGCCTACCTCTACGACCTCTTCCCAGTCATCGATATCAACGTAAGCCGCCGTGGCCGGCATTATGGCGAGCCGCCTGGGTTCCTCGACGTCGCGGCGGACCAGCAGGCCTATTTTCATGGTAGGCTGCATGAAAGTGTCTACCATTACTACCTCGCCGGGGTAACTCATATTGATCACGTTCACCTGCTGGTGGGCACTGCATTGTACCAGGAAGGAATTTGGCTCGTTCCGGACCCGTTCCAGCCCGTCATCTACCATGTCGGGCACCAGGTCCACGCCGGCTACATCCAGCAGGCCCTGACGACCCAGGTACCACTTTGTGACCTGTTCGTGGTCGCTGCCTTCGGGCCCAAGCGTTATGAAATTCGGTGCAGGCAATTCCGTGCCGGCTTCCGCCATATATCACCTCGCGCGTTACATTGTATAGTATACCATTTTACACGTAAAAATACAAGGTTGATATAATCGCTATATGGATATACCGGTCAAGGAGCTGAAGTCGGGTTTCTCTTTGCCGGTCTACGGGCTGGGCACCTGGCATATGGGCGGTTCGTATGATGCCGATCCCTCTCAGGACAAAGCATACGAGTCTGCCATACACGGGGCGCTGGAACGGGGCGTAACTCACATAGACACCGCGGAGATGTACGGCGACGGGCACTGCGAGGAAATCATAGGCCGCGTCATCAAAGGCCGCAAGCGCCATGAGCTTATCATAACCACCAAGGTCTGGGCCGGTATGGACGGCGGATATGACGGCGTTTTACGCTCGGCCGAAGCCAGCCTTAGGCGGCTTGGCTGTGATTACCTAGACCTGTACCTTCTGCACAGGGCGCCCCGGCATTCCACCGCCGATGTGATGCGGGCCCTGGACCGGTTGGTAGAAGAAGGCATGGTGCGCTTTATCGGCGTATCAAACTTCACGGCCAACCGGTGGGAAGAAGCGCAGAAGCTCGCGGCCAACGAACTGGTGTGCAACCAGGTCCATTACAGCGTGAAGGTCAGGGAAGCCGAGGCGCGTGGTATCACGGGGTACGCCCGGAAGAACGACGCGCTCATCACTGCCTGGGGGCCTTTGGAAAAGGGCATGCTGGAAGCGGGCGGTATGCTGGAAGAGATCGCCCGGAAATACGACAAGACGCCCTACCAGGCAGCTCTGAACTGGTTGATAGCCCAGCCCAACGTCGTGACCATCCCCAAGACAGCCGGACTTAAGCACCTGGACGAGAACCTTGGGGCGCTCGGCTGGAACATGGACGAAGCCGACCTTGAGCGTCTGAGCAAGGATTTCCCGGGCCAAAGCATGGTTTCCGACCGTGTGCCGCTTGATTATCCGGCCGAACTGCCCGCCTGACTAGACGCCCCTTTTTTGGTAGACTGGGCTTTAGTAAGCTTATGCATATTGGGAAGAAAGATAGGGACGGCAAGCCGTACGAACGCACGGCTTTGGAGGAGCAGGTCGACGCCATGCTGGACCCTAAGCGCCCAGACGAACCTGCCGCCCCCGAGGAACCGGCGCCGGACGACTCATCATCGGACGGGCCGGCTAAGGTCAGCGCCGTGTCCACGGCTGCCGAAACGACCAAAACGGCTCCCGCCCTATCCGATGATCTTCGCAAAAAGATAGGCGTCAGCGACGCGGACACCAAACCGCTTTCAATAGACAGGCTGGACGAAATAACCGGCAAGGTTTCCGATTCGGACACCAAGGATGAGCCTAAGCACAAGAAGACCGAAGAGCCCGAAGCGCCCGATGACGGACCTGCGTCGACCGGGGACCTTGATGACGGCGCCACCGACCTGGACGACGCCCGGACCGAAGAGGCCGTGGAAGACATATTGTCGCATGAAGGCGACGTCGTATTGGCGGTAGAAGATGCCACGCGCGCGCAACACAACCGGCAGTCTGCGGAATCCGGGGCAAAGCGCAAGAAAGGCGGGCATCACATACTGGCGACCATAATGTGGACGTTGGTGGCATTCGTGGCAGTGGTGGCCCTGATGTTCCTGGTCCTGCTGGTCACCGGCGGGGACGTGACCGCAAAGTGATCACGGCCATCCGCCCGTCGGTATGCAAAGACCCGCTGATGACGCGGTTTATAAGCTTGTAGGGTTCGCCAAGTTTGATGATCCGCAGCTTGTCCACCAGCCTCTCGGCTTTCAGCCCCCGGACTATCAGCTCACGCTCCTTGTCGGTGTCCGGGTCTATCATATGCGTCAGCTGGAAGTTATGCCGTATGAAGTTGACGCCGTCGTCCAATGACGCCGCCCCCACCCACAGCAGGTTATCACCATAGACGTGTTCGCGCCGGTGATGCCAATGGATGGTATGCACGGCCAGAGGCTTCTTATCCTCGTAAGTGGTGGCCCAGAAGCGCACATGATGCCTGCTTCCGCCCTGGACGCCTTCGACCGGTATCTGGAAAGCTATGTCCTGCCTGCGCCCGAACAGGTAAAGGTTACTGACCGGAGCGTTTGGGTAGCTCCAACCGTAAACCGCACTTAGCATCTCCCGGATATTGTTGCGCAGACTGCGCGGGTCAGCCACGTGCCAGCCGGAGCCCTCCATGGCCTCGATAAGTTGACGGCGCGTGCCGATGATACCTACGTTGAGAGGGTCCGAAGCGAAACCGTCGGGAGTGACGCAGTACAACGGCAGATGGCTGGCCGGCCTGAGCATGCGCCACAGACGGATGATGGCCGGTATCAGCACGTAGGCGCCCAGCACGTAGGTAAGGAATATGGCGATGCCTAGCGGCAGGCGCCGATCGAAATAGGGAAGTACGTTACGAACCGAAAAATAAGCTATGACCAACCCGGGGATCAGGACCGCGAAGCGTTTGGCAAGCCGTATCAGATATTGGATCATCGGTCCTAGTATCATACAACGGGGGTCACGCTTATGCTATGCTAACTAGCATGGAAGAGAAGAAACCGCTGGTACCTGTCACGGACGTGACCCCTCCGAAACCCCAACAGCAATCCCAGCCCCAACCCAGGCCGCAGGCGGCGGTCGTCCGCGAAGCGCCCCCGCCGGAAAAGACAGGCGAAAACCCTAAATCCGGCAAAGAAGTGCCCAAGGGCAAGGACAAACCCCCAGCGCCGAAGAAATCCGAAAGCAACCGCGGGGTTGGTATGGCCATCGCTGCTACCGTCGTTATCGTGCTCGGACTGGCGGCCATGGCGACCTACGCCTACCTGAAGACGCAGTGACTGCGATACACTGTCAATAATGGACAGGGCTGATCTAAGCGAACCGGGCGCCGTAGGCGTCATTCCAACGGATACCGTATACGGCGTGGTCGCGCGCGCGGCCGACCATGAGGCCGTGGCCCGCCTGTACGAATTGAAGAAACGTGACTCCAAACTGGGTACGGTCATCGCCGCCGACATGGATCAGCTGGAAGAGCTGGGCCTGAAGCACCGCTACCTGAAGGCCGTCGGACAGTTCTGGCCAGGCGCCGTGAGCGTGGTCATACCTGCGTCCGACCCGGCCTTGGGATACCTGCACCGCGGCCGGATGAGCCTGGCCGTGCGCATACCTGCCGGCAAGGAGCTCCAAGCCAAGCTAAGGAAAACCGGGCCTTTGCTGACATCCAGCGCCAACCGGCCCGGCGAACCGCCGGCCACCACGGTCGCGGAGGCCAGGAAATACTTCGGCGACGAAGTGGATTTTTATGTTGACGGCGGCGATTTGTCCGGCCGCCAACCGTCCACCATCATCCGGATCCTGGACGACGCCATCGAGGTCTTGCGCCCCGGTGCCGTAAAGATCGACGATGATACAATAGGCTAATGAATTTCAACGAGTACCAGGAACGGGCGCTGACCACGGTAATATCAGAAGGTAACGAGTTCAACGACCTGTTGCACTGGGTACTTGGCATAAACGGCGAGGCCGGTGAAGTAGCCGAGAAAGTGAAGAAGATAATCCGCGACAAAGGCGGCCGGGTCAGCGAGGCCGACAAGAAGGAGCTGGGCAAGGAGATCGGCGACGTGCTCTGGTACCTGGCCGTGTTCGCGCATCACTTGGACATAAAATTCGACGACATTGCGGACGACAACTTAAAGAAGCTGGCCGACCGCCACAAACGCGGCCGGCTACAGGGCTCGGGCGACAACCGTTAGGCTAGATCGAATTCCATCACGAGGGCGCTGTGATCGGAAATCAGCTCCTCGGACTTCCTGAAGCTCTTCACTTCGATCTTATCGTTCACGAAGATGTAATCGCAGATCTCGTCCAGCGGGCTTAGCTGGGTATATGTCCGCTTCAGACCGTGTTCCTTGGTAAGATTCCGCAACTCCTTGTTTATCAGACTCAGTGATTCGCTGTCCGGCGCCAGGTTGAAGTCGCCGCACATGATCACGGGGCCTTTGAGCCGGCGGATTTGTTCCGCGACCAGCCTCATCTGCTTCAACGTGGCGTCGTTGCCGGCCTTGGTGCCGTATATCCAATAACCGTGGTGGTTGAGCAGGGCAAGCGTCTTGCCGCCGGCTTTCACGGTGGCGATCTGCAGGTTGCGGATGTTGCCGCCGTCGCGTTCGACATCGAAGTTACGTATGTACTCGCGGTGCGTGAAGATGGTTTCGGTCGAACCGAAAGGCAACCGGCTCAGGATGGCGTTGCCGTAGCTGACTTCGCGCTCCATGTACCGCGCGGAATATGTCGGCGACATGAACACGTGTCCCAGGCCGGCGCCTTCTTTGATCTCGTCCAGGGTGGCGAAGAACTTGTAGCCGGAACGGCCCTCCAGTTCGTTGACCTCTTGCATGCAGACGAAATCCGGCTTCTCGGCCTTTAAGAAGTCTATTATCTGCTGACCCAGCTTGCCGCCCCATATGTTGGCCTGGACCATCTTCATGCTTTGAACTCCTCCCTGAGCCAGTCGTCCAGGCTGCCGCCACCGCCACCGGCCATGCACACTACCATGTCGCCGGCGTCCAGATGGCTTTGGATGGCCTTCTTCAGTCCGGCACCGCGCTCCATGGGTTCGGCGATGGACGGGTCGTCCAGATGCGATATAAGCTCGGCGGGCGGTATCACCTGCTTGTCCGGGTCTTCGCGCGCCAGATAACTGGGGATCCAGTACAGCTTGTCGGCTCCGCTGAAGCTGTCCTTGTAGTCATGGATTATATGGTGCTGGCGGCGGTCCGTCAGCGGCTCGTACACCACTACGAGGTTCTGGCCGGTCCCTGCCGTCATCTCGCCGGCCACGCTCATGGCGCCGCGGATCTTTTCGGGCGTGTGGGCGTAGTCGCTATACAGGTTGGTGATGATGGGCTCCATGCGGCGCGACAGGCCGGGAAAACGGTTGATGATGCCGAGTAGTTCCGCCACCGGTCTGCCCGTGGCCCTATGGACCGCCTGCACGGCCAGCCAGGCGTCCAGCCGATTGTAAGAACCCGGTAAAGTTATGTGTCCTATCTTCGGTTCGCCGCTGTCCAACACGTCGATGCCGTTACTGCTCGAAAGCTCCAGGTAGTCCGCGTCTTCCTGCCATATGAAAGTATGGCCGCTCTGGCCTATGAACTCACGGAAGGCCGCCTGGTAGTCCTCGCGCGTGGGGAAGATCTCGTGATGATCCCAGCTAACACCGGTTATCAGGCTTATGGCAGGTTCGAAGGCCAGGAAATTACGGTCGAACTCATCGCACTCATAGACGAAATATTTGCTTCGGGCGTCATATTCCCCCATGTCGCCGAAAGACGTCTTGGCCGGCAAAAGGTAGCTGACGGGCTCATCCGATTGCTTGAACAGCCAGGTGACCATGGCCGTGGTGGTGGTCTTGCCATGTGTGCCGGCTATAGCTATCAGCCCGAGTCCTTTCTCTTCCAATATCAGATTCAACAGTTCGTCGCGTTTGGAGATCCTTATGTCATGTTCACGGCAGAACTTAAGCTCCGGGTGGCCGGCGGGCAGGGCGGAGCTATGTACGAACCAGTCTATAGGCCTGCGCGCATGCTCCTTGGCTATGCCGTCGTATGACTGCCCGATACTGATATTGGAAATGCCGTGTTTCTTAAGATAGCCGATGTACTGCGAGTCCTGCTGGTCGGAGCCCGATACCTCATAGCCGGCCTGTCGGGCGATCTGGGCCAGAGGCCCTATGCCGGCCCCGCCTATTCCCGAGAAGTATATATGCATGTGTTCCATTATAATCAACGTGTATGGATAAGCGCTATCTGCACCACCTGTGGACCAAGCTGCGATGGGTAAGTCCCTGGTACTTCCTGCTCCTGGCCGTCGTATGCGGCGTGGTATGCGTATTCGCCCTTCGTGCCAACAACCAGCGCATGATAGAGCTGCGCGATGCCGTGTATGCGGCGGATAGGAACAACACCGGTGTAAAGAAGCCTCTTCAGGAGCTGCAGGCCTATGTGACATCGCACATGAATACCGACCTGAGCGCGGGCAACACCTCCGTATACCCGCCCATACAGCTGAAGTATACCTACGAACGCCTGGTAGCGGCGCAGAAAAAGCGGCTTCTGGAGGCCAACGCAGGGCTGTACAGCCAGGCCCAGGCCCATTGCGAGTCTTTGAACGCTAGCGACTTCTCCGGACGTAACCGCGTACCTTGTATAGCGCAATACGTGCGGGAACATGGCAATGCCAGCCAGCGGGCACCCGCCATACCTGACGCCCTGTACAAATTTTCGTTCGCAAGCCCCCGTTGGTCACCGGACCTGGCCGGTTGGAGCATGGCACTAGCAGCCTTAAGCGGCCTGCTGTTCGTGGTCACGCTGGCAGGCCGCCGTTGGCTTAGACGCCAAGTCCGTTAGTCTTACTGTTCCTGTTTGGGAGCGGCGTCGGAGTTGGTCGCGTTGTTGGGCGTAGCGTTCTGAGCGTTGTTAGCGCTGTTGGGGCTGGCGCTGCTGCTCTGATCCGCACACTTTTGGCCGTTCGGGTTCTGCTGTTGGAAGGTCTTGACCGCCTTGGCTACCTGGCCGCCGTCCTGCAGGTTCTCCCAGAACGTGACTTGCTCACTGTTTATGACCATCTGGTCGTAAGGCTCGTGAAGTTCACAGCCCAGTTTCACCAAGGTGATGTTATTGCCGGTGTTGCTGTCGCTGGCCGCGTTATTGTTGGCGGCTTGCAGGTAGTAGATGTCGGTAAGTATCAGGTAGTCGTCGTTCAAGCTCGCCACGTGTCCGAAGTAAACCTGTCCGGTGTTCAGGAAGACGGCCTGAAGCTTGTTGGTATCTACGTATTTGCCCTCTGACTTGGGCCCGCCGGTTACGATGACGGCTACGACGGCTGCGATTAATATAGCCACCGCGGCCGCGATCGCCACGGTCAGGATGCGCCACCCTTCACCCTTATCACGGCGCTTGCCCTTCTTGCTGTTTGAACCCCCGCCAGAATCAGAACCTGACGGTGCCGAATTACGTGCACCCGGAGCTGCTGCCTGCGGTTGTACGTCGCGGTTAGAAAAATCCATGTTTTCCCCTCACTTCACCTAAGTTATTGTTTATGCTTACCGCCCCAGTGTAATACAAGCTACTTGGCTAGCGCAAGATAAAATTACCCGCCCCAAGAGCCCAAGGGGTTGACAAAAGAAAACCCGCCAGAGTATCTTAGGGGTACGTTACTAATGTTAAGAGAGGGAGACTCTACATGGCATACAAGCACACTAACTCTAAGGGCGTAACCTATTACCTGAACTCCAAGGACGTTACGCTCCGCGGTGGGAAGCAGCAGACTATCTACTACTTCAGCAAGGACGAGCGCCCCGAAGGCACCGACCTGCCCGCAGGTATGGAAGTAAACGAAAACCCGCGCAACGGTTTCCTGACCGTCAAGCGCTCCAAGTAAGACCGAACGATCTTACACGCAGGGAGCCCGGCTCAATGAGCCGGGCTTTCTCGTTGGGCGTTGCTCCGTCTGTAGCATTCATTACAGACCAGGCAGCAGCACACCTTTATCATTACTCTTAATGACCCTGGTTCTTGAAGGTA
>DASUOD010000029.1:0-4418 GCA_036276795.1 Saccharimonadales bacterium (SeqCode) | reverse complement strand
GTTGATCGGCTCCACCTCGACCTTCAATACGCCCCTCTCGGCGCGGCTCAAGGTGGACAGGTCATTGATCATGTCGGCCAGGAACAGCACCTGGTTATGCGCTTCTTTCAGGGCTTGTCTGACGGCATCCATATCACCTGATTTCTCCAGGATGTACTCGGCATTGCCGATATTGCCTTCGGAGATAGCTATGGGCGTACGAAGCTCGTGGCTGACCACGCTGATGAACTCATCCCGCTCCTCTTCGAGGGATTTTTCGCGCGTGATGTCGCGCAGGAGCAGTACGTAGCCCCTGTGCCCGGTCGTGCCATAGCCCAGGTGCACCGGCGCGATGCTCAGGTAAAGGTTGATCCTGCTGCCATCGGGATATTGCAGTAGGAGGTCGCGGCTGGTGGTGGGCGTCTTGGCGGCCCTGACCATGCTGGTGATGTCGTGGGGCTGGTTATCCTTGTCGGTCGGTTTGAACAGTTTGCCCAGATCGCTGCCGACCTTTATGGAGTTGACGTCGAAGATGTTCAGCGCCGCGGCGTTGTATAGGACGATCCTTATGTCCTGGTCCACCGCGATCACGGCGTCGGCCATGCTGTTGATAAGGCTGGTCAGACGCTGGTGTTCTAAGCTTTCTTCGCTGCCGGTATCCGCGGTTTTTGTTGTCGCATTCAATGCCATGCCGCTTATCATTATGCCACATCGGCTACGGCCGGACTATCCAGCGACGGCTGACAGGACCGCAGGCGCTTGCGCAGATCCTTGGCCCTGGGCTCCAGTTCCAGCAGGGCCTCCCAGAAATCAGGCCCGTGGCGCATGATCCTTGTGTGCATAAGCTCGTGCAGGAGCACATAGTCGATGCACTCCCAGGGCAGCTGTATCAGGAACAGGCTAAGCGCGATCATGCCGTCCTGGTCACAGCTTCCCCAACGGCTTCTCAGACGCTTGATCCTGACACCCGAATAGGTGAAACCATGGCTGTCGGCCAGGGTCGCCAGGCGCTGGGGCAGGAGCCGTTCGGCCTGGGCGCGCAAAGCCCGCACGCTGCCGTCGCGTGCGGCTTTCTGAACGTCGGGGTGGGCGGCATCCATATCCGGCGGATGGCTGACGATGACGGCGCCTTCGCCCAGCCGGCTGGCAGGCTTGATCGCCGAAGCCTGCGGCCTGAAGTAGATATGATACGCCTTGCCTATCTGCTGCCCGTGCGACAGGTCACGCACGGGGCGGCGCTGGGAAGCTATCCACGATCGGCGTGACTTCGCGAAGTTCACGCCGGCGCTGTAGGGCGCCCAGGCCGGTATGCTTACCTTTACTTCGCCCTCGGAGCTGACCGTCAGCCTGAGGCTCCGGCTATTACGGCGTTTGTAGATGCTTACCGGCAGGTCACCGTCCAGGATGAATCGTTTGTTTGCCATTTTGAATTATTGAATCCCTAGCGGATGGAGATATTGCGCTGGGAGCCGTTGAAGCGCTGGGCATTCTTCGGCACCAGATTGACCAGGCCGGGCTTTATGACGCGCGAGTCGGAATCATGGTCGCCTATGATGCCTATGGAGCGCAATTTGCTGATGACGGCGCTCTGCTGCATGTTGAACAGATGCTTGCCGCTGATCACCACGTAGTCCTCGCTGGTATGGGGGTTCTGCATGTGGCTGATGACGTTCTCGAAGCTGGTGCGGTCAAGCGCGCGGGCATATTTGTCGTCGGCCCGGCGCCGGTCACGCTTTA
Source organism: Saccharimonadales bacterium (SeqCode) (assembly GCA_036276795.1). GTDB lineage: Bacteria > Patescibacteriota > Saccharimonadia > Saccharimonadales > UBA4665 > DASUOD01. The sequence goes on along the minus strand of DASUOD010000029.1, from coordinate 2,702 downwards.
TGTTACGGGCGAAAGCGGTGTCCTGGTCCATCTGGAACCATACCAACAGTGGCTGGGCCCGGCAGGCATAGGCCATGGAATACAGCGCCCGCCGCTGCTTGACGCGCATGGCGTTCACGTCGTAGGCCACGCTCAGGCCCGCCGAAAGGAATTCCTCGGCCATGTAGTTCATCAGCTGGGTAACGATGTCGTTCTCCTGCTTGTCGTAGCGCGGGTTTTCGAAGAGCTCGTTCCTTATCCTGTCGGACTGCAGATGGGCGGCCTGGACATTAGTGCAGAACTGCCGCGCGAAGTAGGTCTTGCCGCCCCCCGGATATCCGTAAAACAATAACAGGAAGGGCTTCTTCGGATAAATTTTCGCCATATCATCTATTTATAGCAGATTACGGCCTCTATAAAAAGTTAAGCGACATGACAATCACCGGTTTTTCTCGTATCATATAACCTGCTCTTCGCACGGTGCCATAGGGGCATAGTACAATGGCTAGTATAAGGGTCTCCAAAACCCTAGATCGTGGTTCGATTCCACGTGCCCCTGCCAATTATCACTAGCGTTTGGGGGCTTCGTTGCGACCGAGGTTCTTTTTGGTTTCGGTGAAGACGATGTGTTTGCGAAGCTTGGGGCTGTACTTGCGCAAGCTTAGCTTATCGGGGGTGTTCATGGTGTTTTTGGTCGTGTAATAGATACGCTCGCCGCTTTCTTCGCTGACGAGTCCGATTATCTTGCGCTTGTCGCCTTTCTTAGCCATAGGACATTAATATTAACAGATGACGCCCGGCTTGTAAACGGTTATAATAATGGGGTGGAGAAGACCATACGCCATCTGCGCAAAGCGGTCATACTGCTGACCGGCGTGCCGATAATTATCCTGGGGCTAATACTCATACCCCTTCCGGGCCCCGGCCTGCTCGTGTGTTTCCTGGGTATGCTCATCTTGTCGCTGGAGTTCGAATGGGCCGCCAAGCACCGTGACCGGACGCGCGACGGGCTCAAAAAGGCGATGGCCAGGACCAAGAACAAGAAGATTCAAAAGTAGTGGAGCCGGCGGAGGGAGTCGAACCCACGACCCGCTGTTTACAAAACAGCTGCTCTGACCACTGAGCTACGCCGGCATCTCGCTTACGCCGATTAACAGTGATAAAGTGTAGCAAAAACAGGGGGAATTTGCTACTATTGTCTGGTCTGAAAGTGCCATCTTAGCTCAGGGGTAGAGCACTTCCATGGTAAGGAAGGGGTCCCGGGTTCAAATCCCGGAGATGGCTCCAGTCCGCAGGGTTAGTGAAGCGGTCAAACACGTCAGACTGTAAATCTGATGGCATATGCCTTCGTAGGTTCGAATCCTACACCCTGCACCATTATCATGTCTGAAGACGGCCGTAGACCACGGTGTTATGGTCATAGTGGCCGGTGGCGGCGTTGAATGAACCGCCGCAGGTTATCAATCTTATACCGGCGTGGTCAATAGGCCCGTAGACCGCCTGGGTCGGGAACTTATCCTGCGGGAACTGCCCGACGTTCGTCACCCGGAAAGTGGCGGTCGAGCCGTCTTGGCGGCCTACCTTGATAAGGTCGCCGATCTTCAACTCGCGCAAGCGCCAAAAGACAGCTATCCCTTCGGTGCTGTCGACGTGGCCGGTCAGGACCGCCGGCCCGCGTTCGCCCGGCGTCGGACTTTTGTCGTACCAACCCACCCGGTCGAAGACGTTGGGCATGGATATCGTCCCGTCGGTGCGTAGCCCCTCTTGGAAGACTGAAGCCTCGAGCTGGATCCTGGGGATGCTTATGCTAAGAGGTGCTGAGCGTTTCATAACCTTGGGCACCGGCGGCGGAGCCGGCTTGGGCTTAGGGGCCGCAGCCGGTACCGGCTTGACCAGGTTTAATTTTTCCTGGCGTTTGATCCGTGAACCCAGGGTCGTAGCCTTGGCCGGTACCGCCTGTTCAGAAGTGACCGGAGCGGCTTTGGCGGGCAGACTCAGATCCGGCCGGGTTTCAAGATGGGCGACGAAGTAGCCGGCACTTATCAGGCCGGCAAGCATCAGGAGCCAGGCCGTCATCAACTTTGCCCGCGATCGTTTCTTGCGCGCCTTGGACCTTAGGGATATTGCGACTTCCCTGAAAGGCAGGACGGGAGTGGCTATCACCACCTGGCTGAAGCGCCGGGAGCGTCTGTGGGGCGGCGTCGTAAACCGCCGGCAGGATATGGCCAGCTCGTGCCGGCCCAGATTGATTGCGGCGCGGACGGCCCGTTTGGGACGGCGTCTCGAACCCGCGGCAGGAAGCCGGTCATGGACCGGCTTCCCGTACGTCAAGTATTGGCTGTCCGTCTTAAGGCTCATTTTTCACCTCGCCCGTATCTTTATCTAGGCCCGGCGGAAGAGTGCTAATCCGGCCCCCATGGTCGCTATGGAACCTACCAGCCCGGCGACCGATGCCGCACTGGCGACCTTGGCGCCGCCATCACCGGCGGCGACAGCACCTTGAGGTACTACCGCGACTCCTACACCACGGCCGGGTTGCGCCGGCGCTTCGGGTTCAGGCTGGGAAGCCTGAGTGGACTGGGTCCGGGGAGTCACCTGTCCTCCGCCACCCATACCGCCATTACCTCCGTTACCATTGGTCGTCTTGCTGAACAGTACGTCTATATGACTTATGCCCTGGCAATCATTGGCGTCGCGTAAACGCTTGACTGTCACGCTCTGCG